>DNPC01000852.1 GCA_003501565.1 Planctomycetaceae bacterium
GCGGAGAAGGCTCAGCGAAGAAGGTCCAGCAGTCAAGAATGCGTTGCTGCAGGCTGAGCACTCTGGGGGAGCCAAGGAAGCAGCAAGAGATGCCGCTGCTGTTCTCTACAATTCGAACGTCTCTTCGCTGGTAGCCTCTTGATACAGCGGCATGTGGCGATAGTAGACTTCCAGCATCATTGTTGCTAGCGCCGTGTTCATCAGACGACCACCGGCTTTGCTGTGACCGCCGTTACCGGTGTACCAACTTCCCGCCAAGTGGCCCTCTTTCTCTTGTAATTTGATTAGAGGGTCCCGCATGCGTTTGTTCCATCGGTCCCAAGGCTCGTTGCCAAAATGGCGCATCACCTGCGTTGCGTAATAGCTGTAATACAGATTGCCGAACTCAGGGCCTTTCTTGTCGAGCGTTTTCACTCCATTGATAACGATTGGGTTGGTACGGCCTGCTCCAAGGTACATGCGACACAGGACTCCAACTGCCGTTGTCGCTGAACGTTGACGGCTACTTGGTTTGTCGTAGCCGTAAATCGCCCCTCGCTGACTCATCACATAGTCAAGGAAGTAGTTGGCTTTTTTGAATGCGGAAGGCGGAACGGTCAGCTGCCCCATCCGGCCACTCTTGAGCGCCATTAAACACCATCCTACAACGGAGGTGTCGCCTGGTTGCTGCGGCTTATATCGCCACCCACCGCCGCGTGGATCTTGGGCGTACACCAGATAATTGAGTGACAGTTGTGCGGCCTGAGCCAAGTCGCGATCTTCGGTCATCGCGTAGGCCTCGCAGAGTGCTATGGCCGCGAGACCGTGTGAGTACATTCTGCCGCCCTGTTCCCAGAGACTGCCGGTGGGAAAAGCGCCGGATTTCACCTCCATACGTTGGATCAGAAACATTAGGCCTTTGCGAACCGTCTGTTTGTATTGGCCGTCCATGTGCGTCTGACCCGCACCCAAGAACGGGAGAATCGCCATTGCTGTCGCGCCTAATCGGGCTTCCGGCATGTCGCCCGAATGATTGCAATTGCGGTTTCGGCAAATCGACTGATGAGCGAAATTCCAGCCTCCATCGGCAGCTTGATGTTCGGCGATCCACTTCAGCGCCATTGCGACCGCTTTCTCGCTGGCCGCGGAACCGCCGTACTTTTGCAGCAATTCTTGCTTGCCTTCTCCGCTGCGTCCTCCGAGCGACGAAGCGGCTTGAGCTAACGCCATCGCGCCGCCACTGGCGCTGGGTGCGATTTTGTCCAGCAACGAATCGGAATCGATGGCCTCTAACAGTGCGCTTGTATTTGTTGCTTCAAACTGACTGACTTCCGGTGCAACGATCTGAGTGAGCGCTTGGCTCGAGTCGATCTCGGGAGCAGTTGGTGCCGCCGAAGACTCGAGCTCCGACTCTGCGAAATCGGGCGGTTCAACGGAAAACTCTTGGATGTCAGTTTGGGACTCGCCGGTTGAGGCCGTCAGGATGCTCATTGCCGTCGAAACGGGATCGAGCGTGATTGCCGCCAAGAGGAGAATCAGTAGCACATGTGCTGATAAGCTGACCAGCCAACTGGGGACGGCCGTTGGCAACCAGCGTCGCCGGGCTGTCGGGATCTCATCGACTTCAGTTTCGATGATGACGGGGTCGTCAGCTGACACCGCCGGTGCGACGATTGGAGGTTCAGCCGGAATCACCGGATTCGCAGGAGTGAGGCTGTCGGGCGTTTGAATAGATGACTTCTGAATAGATGACTTCGAAGTTTGACCGGGCGAGACGACGGCCGGGGTAACGACTTTCGCTTTGGTAACCTTCGCGATCCGCGGTTTGGCCGCGAGAGGAGTGGAAACGATGGTAGCCTGTGTGTGCACGCTAGAAGACTCTGCACGCCCGCTAGCAGACTTTCTGAGCGAACTTGGATTGGGGGTGGAATCACCTGCGCCTGAGCCATCATGCTGGTGCGGCGATTGGTTGGGAGTTTCCATAGCTAGTCCCGTAGACAAAGCGTGAGTTACGCGTTGTCAGCCCACTGAGCACCCAGGTACAGATTAGAAGAGTACCCGGAACCCGAGAAGTAAAATGGGGCGTCCTTTTTGCGATTAGTAACGGGCTAGCTAGCCCATCTTGGGGTATAGCGAACTGTAAGTCGCATATGTCCCATCGAATCTACTTCGACCCACTCAATTCTATACTATTCGCCTGAAAACCCAAGCAAAGACACATCCACGGCTGCTAATGGCGTCAATATGGGCCTTAGGTCGGTTTCCACCTCTAAGGAGGTTGTTTTCCAAAGCTGGTTCAGCTTGAACTGCAGACCCTTATTGGGCTGCCTCGATGGGTGAATACGTCGACTATTGGGATTGCGAACGTCGCCACGAGCCAGGAACGATCTGCATTTGGCTGCCAGATGAGAAACCCGGAGGGGGATAATCTGCAAATCGGGATTGGTAATGGACGCTGAAATCGGAATTCGCATGGACCGAGCCGCAGATTACACAGCCGACAAAGTCTGATCGAATGAAGTCAGGAAAGAAATCGATGGTCCCGCTAACGTATACGAGCCCTCGGATTTGGCTGGGGTATTTGTCACTTCGGTCGTTATCTTCCACTCCGTTGTAAGGTGTTCCAACCGGGTTGAAATTGACACGGGTCTCGTTGCAGTTCGCGATTGAATCAACAAGTACCGCAATCGAGCCATCGACAAGGAGCGACGGAAAATTGACGATCGCTGGCTCAAAGAGAACTGTTCTTTCGATCCGAGTCGCTGGTCCAGGGTTCAGCACGACCAACGTTCCAACCACTCGACAATCGCAGATTCGCAATTCCTGGCCCTTGCAATCGAGGATGTAGATGCCCTCCGGATTGGTTTCTCCCCAAGGGTTGCTCGCTGGACTTAGGACAACATTCTTAAACTCATAACGATTGTCGTACGCGAGTTGCGACATATCGATCTGAGTGCCCATCTGAATGTAGTAAGAAAACACCGTTGAATCTGGCATCTGAAGCGGTGCGTCTAGGTTTTGAGTTTGCCCGAAAATGTTTCCAGTGACCGATTGGTATGCTTCGGCATCTCCATCGATGTAAGAAAGCAATGCGTTTGCCGTAATCGTTGTGTTGGAGCTAACTCGTTTGTTCACCCTGATGAACGCGTCAATCCCCGTGGTTATTGGGCCGTTGCTATGGAACGCCGACTGCAAGCTCGTGATAGGCGTTCTGTCGACAGGCTGAACAACAACTTCCGCGGTGTGAATTGCGTCCGCCGATACTCCTATGCCGCGTACAACTGCGGAATCCGCTAAATCGTCTCCCAGATTTCCATCTAAGTCGATGATTTGCCAGGTGTAGCTTCCGGCTACTTGAGCTAACGGCTGGGCCGGGTTGGATACGCCCGACTGAAAGTTGCTGCGCCAGCTGGGATCAGACTCGATCATCGCCAATGCGTGTTCGACACCAGATTGCGCGAGCATCGCTGCCGTGTCGCGTTGACGGAGAGCCTGTGAGTTTCGGAGGTTGTTTCGGGCTACGTGCATTGCTGTCAGTGACAGCAATGCAACTAAAACGCTGGCACCTAGCACCGCAATGTAGATCGTTCCCAGCCTCGTGTTCTCGGCAATCCATCGCGGCGAGCGAGGACAACGAGGGTAATGTTCGGATTTGCTACCGTATTGCACAGGCATGCTAATCTCCACGCACATGATTTCTCAGCGTGACTCTTCCTCGACTTGGATTCGGGCTAGAGCCTGCCGACAATTCGACCGCGACGCCTGTCAAGAACGTTCGGTCTGCATAGGGTTTGCGCTGCGTTGCGCCGAGACTTGAACGAAGTGCTTGGACCGCCACCGAGTCGCCTTGGGGTGAGGTGACCGTGACGGTGACTTGCTTCAGTCCTGTGTCGGTAAAAGATATAGTATGGGCCGTTGGGTGGATGTACCAAACTGTAACGTAACGTCGCCAACCGGTTGCACCTGAGATTGCTGTGCCGTCAGCATTTTCTGCCGAATGGCGTAGCCAAGCGTGAAAATCGTCGATGTCGTCGAATGCAGAGCGGTTTGTCAACGATTCCCCTTGTTCATTGCCGATCACCGTACTCTCGCTTTCTGGATCAGAGTGAGGTTTGTTGAGAATCTCTGCCATCAAGGACTGAGCTAGCATGAGACCCGAGATAGACTGTTGGGTTCTCTGCCGAACAGAGCCTACGCTGGCCAAAGTCTGGAGTGCCGCAGCAAGCAATAGTCCCACCAAGAGCGTGGCGGCGACCACCTCGATCAAGGAAAAGCCACCGCATCGGGAGAGCCTCGCGGTGTTTCGGTTGTCTCTCTCGACGCCAATCATTCAGCCTGCCTCAAGCTGAGTGAATGGGTTATGAAATACATTGGCCGCTTGAGTGCAAAGTATGCTCGCGGCGCAGTTGGATCGTCGCCTGAAATTGCCGACGCCGCGGCTCCACCGATATCGTCCGATTCTCCCAAGGCGACAGTCTCGTGATCTTGAACGCCGATATAGTCTTTCTTGATCCGATCCCCAGCAGTGCAAATAAAGCGAAGCAACATAGCGCCGTCTTCGGTGTTGACTTCGTTAGCACGCGGATCAGCACCCAGTCCTGTGTGACTTCTCGATAAACCGACAATTGGAGCCGTCGAATTGGCTCCTCCGATTGCAAGTGTGAAAGCGTAGGTGCATCGGCGGTTGACGTAGCTGATGCGATACGACTCTGGTTCGTTTTCCGCGGCGAATCTATAGAACAACCCAAGCGTTTCATAACCGGTGCTAGTGATTGCAATTTGCTGCCAACCTTGAGAGCTAGCGAAGCTATCCAGGTTAGAAGTTTCATCACTGTTGACGCACACAGATGCAATGAGAAGATCTCCTGGTAGCACTTCATCCGGAATTTCGAGATCTGCGTAGAGCTTTCTTTTGGTCTCCTTATCTTCTTTACTACGAATAAACAAACTGCTACTGGGAACCACATCGGGTTCCGGCAGGCCTACAACAGTACGTGTGAAGTACTGGAAATTCAATGACTTGACATCTCGTAGGATTTCCCCTGCCGGGGAATCGTTGACTTGGCGTATCAACGGGTCGCCAGCTCGTCCGCTCCACTGGTAGCGAAGGACGTCGTCTACTCCGTCACCGTTTCGATCAGGGACTACGCAGACGATTGAATCCGACGAATTTGAGATGACTTTGCGCGCGACGCGTAGATCGGCCAAAATGTCTTCGACTACTGATGAAGATTGGAGCTCACTACTGACGCCACTATCGCTGTCATCGATTGCCCGCGATGCGATGAAGATACTAGTGCACAGACCACCCAACAGAAGCGTTGAACTGGCCGATGCAATCAGCAATTCAATGAGCGTGAGGCCGCTTCGTTGATTGGGGTGCATTGCAGTCGAACGGGTTGGTAGTGGGGTGATGTCGAGCGAGAGTCAGGTGGCAAATCCCGGCTACGTAGAACTGTAGAGGATGATTGGAGGCGCTCCGGATTCTGTTACCGTTACCGAGGCGGAGTACGAGCCAGAACTGATCGTTGCCGTCGCCTTTGATGCCGGAGTACCATACGCATCGAAGTCCAAAGTGGAGGCTGAACCGGATAGTGACGCAGTTAGCGTTACATCGGCCAGATGAGCCGTGTATGGGCCACCTCCATTAGATGCTGCGACATCGATTGCATAGCCGGCACGGTCGACCAGGAAAGAGATGCTGACGGTTCGCCCAAGCGTTTTCGCTTGGCTCTTGGCATACTCCATATCTGCGGCCAACTGGTTTGCTGCCGAGTGTACGCGTTGCTCATTAATTGCGCGGCTAATGTTCGGCACTGCAACTGCAGAAAGGATTCCGATGATCAGGACTACCGTCGTCAATTCGAGCAAGCTTACGCCGGTCCTGTATCCACTTGCGACGCCACCTGAAACGCTGCACATTTGGTCGCGTGCGCGCAGGTTATTCGTAGATTTTGGATTGCAATTACGACCCAACACGGCCCGCACCTCCAGAAGTGGCAACAAAAGGAGTAGGTAAGTCAGCTTTTTGCGGGCAACAAGGATAAGCTGACTTCGCCTTCCTACGTTCTTCTAGCATGTGGGGGGATTGCTAGCCCAGCTTTCAAGGGTCCAGCAGACCGAGTGCGGAGATGCGAAGTAGTTTGTAACGAACGTAGCGGTCCTGCGTTTCTGAATTGTCCGTTCTCGTTGCCTGCTCATACGTTTCGAGGTAGTACCGCGTGTCTTGATTTCGGTGGTTACTGAAACCTGGGCGATTAATCGTTTGGGAAGGCCCTGGAGGGATCAAATTTCGAAGGAGTGGTGTACCACGCAAACGCCGGGGGCCTGCATTTTGCCTCTCGATTTGCTACAATGCGGCGGCGAATTTGCCGTTAGGAGGCACGTCTGGCGACAATCCAGGCTTTCCCTGATTTTCGGTATCGGTATATCGATACCCCGGTGCGGCAAACCGCGAAAACTGTTTCGATTCTCCTGGTGCTTGCGCCAGGCCACACTCTACACGCTCTTGAAGCACTCGAATTTTTCCCGCCTAGGAGTTTTCTTGATGTCCGAACAACCTTCCCGCCGTAACTTTGTAAAGACCTCCGGGCTGGTCGCTGCCTCGGGCGCAGCACTCAGCTCGAGCATAGCCGGAAAGGCGCACGCCGGTGGAAGCGATGAAATTCGCATTGCACTGGTTGGTTGTGGCGGTCGAGGTCGTGGTGCGGCAGAGAACCTTTTCAAGTCTGGCGGAAACGTCAAGCTAGTTGCCGTCGCAGACGCATTTCCAAAGGGCTGCTCAGACGCAATTCGATTACTTTCGCGTCGCTACGCAGACATGATGGATGTACCTGAGGATCGGATGTTCTCCGGTTTGGATGCGTACAAACAAGCCATCGATGTAGACTGCGATTTGGTTGTCATCGCCACTCCGCCAGCCTTCAAGCCGCAGCAATTCGAGTACGCTGTCGAAAAAGGACGACACATTTTCTGCGAAAAACCAGTTGCCTCCGATGCGCCTGGTGTTCGCCGATTCATGGCAGCGGTCCGCGAGTCTAAGAAGAAGAACCTGCTTGTAGGCATTGGATTGCAACGCCGGCATGAGAACCAATACAAGGAAACGATCGCTCGCATTCATGACGGTGCGATCGGCGATGTGATCGCCCAGCGAGTTTACTGGAATGGTGGCGGAATCTGGTGGCGAAGTCCTCAGGAAGCCGCTGGACGACTTGGTCCAGATCAAGAGCTTACTGAAATGGCCTTCCAGTGCTTTAATTGGTATCACTTCAACTGGCTCTGTGGCGATCAAATCTGTGAACAACACATCCACAACCTGGACGTCGGCTGCTGGGTTAAAGGTGAGTACCCTGTCGAATGCAACGGCATGGGCGGCGGCGAAATGCGGATGGATGGCGACCGCAGTAAGAGTCAGATCTTCGATCATACTTTCTGTGAATACACCTTCGCCGATGGCACCAAGATGTTCAGTCAAGGCCGCCATCTAAAGGGCTCTTGGACGCATGTTGGTGAGGCCGTCCACGGTAGTAATGGGACAGCTAATCCTGCTGGAGAGATCATGGGTCCAAACGCGTTCAAGTTCGCCGGTGAGCGTCAGCGTGGTCACCAGCAAGAGCAGAACGACTTGGTCGCAACGCTTGCCAAAGGCGATATCTACAACGAAGGCGAATACGGTGCCAAGAGTACCTTTACCGCAATCTTGGGAAGAGAAGCCTGTTACTCCGGGAAGATCATCAAGTGGGATGAGCTGTTAGAGAACGGTCGCGATCTCTGCCCCGATATCGACAATCTCACTTTGGATTCTGAGGTGCCCGAGAGTGCTCGCAAGGGTGCGGATGGACTTTACAAAGTCCCAGAACCTGGCAAGTACAGTCCATTTGCCTAGTTAGATTTCCTTGAACCGCGAGCCGAACGGTTGGTGGAATAAGGCAACACGATTAGCTCAAACAAAACGCGTTGTTCGTGGACAACGCGTTTTTTTGTTGCATACAGTTCGGCATGCTTCCAATATTCTTGCCGCCATTCGTCTATATTGGAAATACGCTTGTCCCGCGCTGCGACGCCGCCTGCAAGTCCGCACCATCAACCTGCACTACGAAACCAACTCACACACCGAATACCGAGTACATTCCGATGCAAACCCATCCAAAGCCCCTGACAACTCGAATGCTTCTGGTCGCGTTATTGGCCACCGTCATTATCGGGACAGATGGGGCGGCGGGTGAAAACTGGCCACAATGGCGAGGCCCCAAGAATAACGGAGTTGCACCTGGGCCGGCCGCTCCGACGAAGTGGTCGGATACAGTAAACGTACTATGGAATACTCCGCTTCCCGGATCTGGCGGTTCAACGCCCGTCGTTTGGGAAGATACGATTTTTCTTTCCTCAGCATCCGGTGATGACTTGGTCCTGCTAAGTCTCGATCGAAAGTCTGGTAAGCAGAATTGGAGTGTGAAAGTCACCGATGAAAATCAAACGGCCCGCCGAACCGAAGGGAATTCTGCCAGTGCATCGCCCTGCACTGACGGTGAACATGTCTGGGTTTTCTTTTGCCGTGGCGAAGGCTTTCGTAGCGGGATCCTAGCCTGCTACGACTTTAGCGGGCAAGAAGTTTGGAAGATCGATATCGCCGATCGATTCGGCACAATCGATATTCAATTCGGTCTGTCATCGACTCCCGTGCTGCACGAAGATGCCTTGTACCTGCAGATCATCCACGGCGCGATGGTTCGCGACAATGATTCGCGGACCGGCAAGGTAGTCAAGCTGGATAAGCGAACCGGCGAAACACTTTGGGAAGTCGAACGCCCGACCAATGCTGTATTCGAGAACAAGCACTCGTATGCGTCACCATTTCTTTACGATGACGGACAGCGGAAGTTCTTGGTTGCTCATGGCGCGGATTGTACGACTGGCCACGACTTAGCAACGGGTGAGGAGATTTGGCGTTTTTCGAATCTTAACGGCCCCACGACAATCAATCCCGGCAAGTTTGACTATACGTTCCGATTTGTCGCATCTCCCTGTGTTGCTGATGGACTAATCGTAATACCGACGTGCAAACGCGGGCCGATGGTTGCTTTGAAAGTCGACGCTAATTTGAAAGGTGACATCAATCAGGAGTCAGACAACATTGCATGGGTTCATCCCACGACTCCAGATGTCTCAATCCCTCTAGTAACGCGAGACATTGTATATGCGCTTGATGCTCGTGGCGGAATCTTTAGTGCTCTTGATAGGCGGTCTGGCGAGAAACTCTACGAAGAACGCACCCACTCTCAGGCCCATCGAAGCAGCCCAGTGTTGGCTGGCGAGCATATCTACTTCATCGCTCGAGATGCAACCTGCAGTGTTGTAAAGGCAGGCCGTGAGTTCGAGCTTGTCGCAACGAACAGCTTCGCAGACGACGAAGCGACATCATCGCCTGTGATCATCGACGGCGTAATCTATTTGCGTACCTTCAAGCACCTCTATGCCATCGGCAGGTAGACCGGTTCGGGAGTGGTTAAGCGAACTCATCTGGAACGAGTGGTGTTGGAGGTGCGGTGTTTTGAAGCCAAGCACCGACCTCCAGCAAGCGTTGTTCTTGGTAAGCGGCGGCCGTTAGTTTGACAACTCCGGGAACTTTGCGGCGGATTACTTGGGGCTCATCAGACGATTCACTGCCTTCGCTTTCGGCATCTGCGGACTGTGGCTCACGAACTGATATTTCGTCAGTGTCACAGGACACGACTAGACTTGGGTGGCCAGTCAAGTTGGTGAGCAAAAGATCGTTGGCCCCAATAACGCAGTCCACCTTCCGAAGCTCGGTCTCGGTGCTGGAAATCAACTGGCTACGCAGCCGGTTTGCACGTATGTACGTTAATGCGGAATAGAATGGTGCGGTCGCAAACTCGTTATTCCACAAGCCGTAGTTCGCACTAGGCTCGTCTCGATAACGATTTTCAAACGCACTAGCCGCCTCGGCGCCTAAGATGAATGACATGGAGCTGACCGGCAGCTCAGTCGACAGATCTATGTCGACAAGCGTTGCCCCTGCATCTTCAAGCAGTTGAATCGCCGCTCGCTCAGATGCACTCTTGCGATCTTTCGTTACACCAATCTTCAATTGGCTGACGTCAAAAGGCTTAGATTCTGGCTTCCAATCAAACGGACGATCGACCAGCGTGGGATCCAACCCATCGGGGCCAGCGATTGCTGCGAACACATAGCCCAGGTCATCAATGTGCCGCGCGATCGGGCCAATTTTATCCATCGACCAGGCTAGTGGCATACAGCCGTACCGACTTACGCGTCCGAACGTACCGCGCAACCCATTGGTCCGACAACGACGCGTCGGAGATACGATGCTGCCAAGTGTTTCGCTGCCAATGGCAAAAGTGGCTAGTCCGGCGGCTACACCTGCAGCACTTCCGGCGGAGGATCCGCTGCTGCCTTGCTGGGTATTCCACGGGTTTCGAGTCTTGCCGCCAAACCAAACGTCTCCCCAGGCCAATGCCCCCAGAGAGACTTTGGCCAGGCAGACAGCACCGTTTGCGGCCAATCGCGATGCGACAGTTGCCGTCTCGTCTCGTACTTGATCTTGGAAGGGTTCTGCGCCCCAAGTCGTCTTGTGGGGTGCCATCGCCAGCAAGTCCTTTGCAAGCCAAGGAATTCCATCCAAAGGACCTAGCGTGTTTCCATTGGCACGACGCTGGTCAGAAGCGGTCGCTTGGGCGAGTGCGTCGGTCTCGAGTAGTGTTACGATGAGTTGTAGTTTGTTATCGAACCGGTTGAGACGCTCAAGGTAAATCTCCGTGAGCTGACGACTTGTCAGCTTGCCGGCAGCCAGCAAGTGAGCCTGCGTCGCAATTGATGCGAAAGCAATTTCAGCTGGATTTGTTGGTAAGTCGTCGGGTGCACGGCCGGGAATTGGTGGAATAACGGCCGGTTGTCCGTCGTCCTGATCGCCTGGTGCGTAGAAAAGGTCCGGCCGAAACACCTGAGACGGTGATACAGATACGTCAAGTTCAACCGCACGCAGTCGGCGAGATGCTTTCAAGTGGCGTTCTACCGCAGATGCAACCTGCTGTTTTTCATCGTCATCGAGTTCGACGTCCGCGATCCATGCTGCGGATTCGATCATTTCAGGAGTGACGTCAAGTGCCGATTCGGTCTGACCTGCTAGGGCACGATGAAACGTGGCTCCACCGATTCCAGTGGCTGCTAGTGCACTCAGAAGTTGGCGGCGAGAAACTTGGGAAGCGGCTCGATCAAACAATGCTATAGCCTTCGGCTTGGAAAGTTGGCTTGCAAAAATTCAGTGACTTCGGGAAGGGGGTTTAATCAAGTTTGATTGTACGGTCTGGGGAACCACCATCGGTCGCTGCTTAATCGCAAAAGGGCAACTTTCAGCGATACAATCCTCCTCATGCGTGGCGGCGTTGGTGTATATTGGGCCCCTCTAACGCGGAAGCGAAAAGCGTGGGCAAGCGGGCTGCGCAGGAATTTTGCGCCCCCAAACAATTCGAGCTTTTGAGACCCACAACTGACATCTCATTGGACTACCGAGACTACTTATGGCCGATAAATCTCCAACCTCATTGATCGTCCGATTGGCAATCATGATGTTCCTCCAGTTCTTTATCTGGGGTGCGTGGTATGTGTCAATGAATGGTTTCCTCACTCAAAACGATATGGCCGCTTACAATGCTACGGCTTACACCATGGCACCGCTGGCGGCGATCATCGCGCCTCTCACCATGGGGTTGATCGCTGACCGTTTGATCAATAGTGAGAAAGTCCTGGGAATACTCAATCTGGTTGGTGCCGGTCTATTGGCTCTTGCCCCCAGCCTGGTGGAGGCAGGTGAGCCAGCTTCGAAGTTGGCCGAATTTACGCATCCGTTTGTGTTGTGTTTGCTTGGGTATCTAGTGTGTTTTATGCCGACCCTAGGGCTAACGGCCAGCCTGTCTTTCAAGCACCTAGCCAGCGGTGAAAAGGAGTTTCCCGTTGTTCGAGTCTTGGGAACGATCGGTTGGATTGTCGGAAACTGGGCGATGTGGGGCTGCAGATTGTTTTCAGGTGATGCGGAAGGTGCGACTTTCGCCGATAACTCGCCCTACATTTTCTACTCCGCGTCGATCGCTTCGGTGGTTCTGGGGATCTACAGCTTTACGCTTCCACGCACCGAACCGCCTGCCAAGGGAGAACCAATCTCCGTTGGTAAGATTCTTGGCTTCGACGCGTTCGGCCTGTTCAAGGACCCGGCGTTCTTCATTTTCGCGATTAGTTCATTCTTAATCTGTATTCCGTTGGCAGGCTATTATGCCAATGGATATGGCTATGTCGAAAGTCAGGGCATTACGCTGTTTGGAAGTACTACTGGTGCTATGAGCACTGGCCAAATGAGCGAGATATTCTTCATGCTCGTCATGCCGCTCTGCTTTGCCCGTCTCGGCGTCAAGAATATGTTGATTATTGGTATGCTTGCGTGGGTCGTTCGCTATGGCCTATGGGGTTGGGCATTCGGGCAGGAAGGAGTGCTGCTAACTGCGCCGATCTTCATTGGGATACTGCTGCACGGCATTTGTTATGACTTTTTCTTTGTCACCGGCATGATTTATACCGACAAGAAAGCTCCCGAGGAGATTCGAGGGCAAGCTCAATCGCTGGTCGTGCTTCTTACACAAGGACTTGGACTTGGGATTGGTGCTCAAGCCTTCGGTTACCTGCAAGCTGCATGCACTGACGGTGGCGAGCTCGACTTCGCATCGTTTTGGTATGTTCCAGCCGGCTTTGCCTTGGCTGTCATGCTCTTCTTTGCAGCTGCCTTCTGGGACAAGTCCGCCGATGAGACGGAAGATTCAGTTTCGCCGGAAAGCTAATGCGTTAGGTTCTTCCAACGGTCTTACTCGAAAGGCAGCCAGTGCGACGGTTCGGGATTTTCGTTTTTTGGTGCTCGATTACTGTAGTGCCGCCGTTGCAACCAGCGGCAGTCGGGCAGGAAAAACGACCGGATATCGTTTTTATCCTGGCTGATGACCTCGGCTACGGTGATTTAGGATGTTATGGCCGTGAGGATATTTCGACGCCAAACTTAGATGGACTTGCCAAGCGCGGTGTTCGATTTACAGCTCACTATGCCAACGGAGCGGAATGCACGCCGACTAGGGCAGCGTTCCTAACGGGCCGTTACCAGCAATGGATCGGCGGCTTGGAATGCGCGATCGGCACCGGCAATGTGGGTCGCTATGACGATGCAATTCGGCTGGCCGAAGAAAGTGATCTTGGGCTGCCAAGTGAGACGCCGACGATCGCGAAAGCGTTGAAACAAGCTGGATACCGAACGGCAATTACGGGCAAGTGGCACCTGGGATATGAACCCAAGTTTTCGCCGCACCTTCAGGGGTTTGACCGTACGTTTTACTGTATCGGTGGCGGCATGGGGTACTTCCATTATTTGGATAACTTGGCCTATCACAATCTGTTCCGGGACGGACAGCCCATTAAAGCGGACGGGTATGCGACAGACCTCTTCACCAATGCCGCAGTCCGAGAGCTTTCTTACGGCGACGATCAGCCGTTATTTCTGTACTTGCCGTATACCTGCCCTCATAGTCCGTTCCAAGGTCCCGATGAGTCTTTCGGCCAGCCTGTCGAAGTAGACTCACCGCGCTGGAAGCAAGGAAGCGCCCCGCCGGATGTGTATAGGGCGATGATAGAAAGAATGGATGAGGGGATTGGCAAAGTCGTTGAATCGGTGCAGCAACGTGACGCGCGCACCGGGCGTGATACGCTGATCATTTTCGCGAGCGATAACGGTGGTACCAAGAGCGCCCGCAACACACCGCTTTCAGGAATCAAGGGAAGCACCTATGAAGGAGGGATTCGAGTTCCAGCTATCGCAGTTTGGCCGAAACATATCGCCGAAGCGACGACTTGTGATGTGCCTTGTCTGACTTTCGATTTCACCAAGTCGATCGCCGATGCCGCAGGTGCCTCGTTTCCTCCGTCACATGAACTCGATGGAGTCGACATACTCTCTCAACTGGACGTTGAAGCCGAGCGAGTGCTCTATTGGCGCAAGCCGCGTGGAGACCAGATATGGAAAGGAGTCCGTAGCGGCAATTGGAAGTACGTCGCCAGGGTCAAAGGTACTACCGAGCAAGATTGGTTGTTCGACCTGTCCGGCGACATTGCAGAAGAGCATGATTTAAAGGCTCAGCAACCAAAGTTGCATGCCCAGCTTCGAGACCTGTATGAAACCTGGGAAGCGAAAACGCGGCAAAACCGACGCGGCCGCCCGTAGCGGCTATTTTGTTGCACACGTCGCTGAACTGGGGCGTTGCAAATCTGGGGCGAGTTGCCAATCTATGTCTAGGTGCTGAGTTTGTCGCTGTGGTCTGTTGAGATCCCACGAAATTTGCGATACCAATCGTAAATGAAGAAGGAGCCGGTCTTACCACCTAGCAGAATCTTGAACTGGCTGGAATCTCTTGCTATCGATGCATGGCTGAGCCGATTTTGGGCTTCACGAAGTCGTAGACGTAACAGGGTATCCCAAGCCTCTTTGTCGGCTGAAGAACTGATCGCTTCAGTATCCGTTTCGATCGGGTGACCGAACCAGACAAGCAACTCCGGCTTGCTCTCTTCCCAAAAACTGTACTCGATCGCAACGGGAATAAAGGTCACGGGTACCGGGCCTGGCCGAGTTGACATTCGGGATGCTAAGTGTGAAAGTCCGGGCATGAATCCGGCGTCTCGCTCCCGAGGATCAACAAAACGACCTTCAGGTGTCATCCATACCGATGCACCGGGGGTAGCTAGAATCTGCCGAGTCGTCTTTAGAAACTCTGCAGCGCCTCGACTGGAATCTCGGCGGATTGGATAGAAGCCCATTCGCTTGAAGATCTTGTACTTCTCAAGAGCCTCTGCATCGATGGGAGCGTACATTCGGAAGCCGGAGAAAAACGCCTGCTGCAGAAACATGGCTGTCATCGGATCCCACCAAGAAGCGTGGTTGGCGTAAACCACGACAGAACGCTGCGTTTCAGTATCAAACGTCGACAACGCTTCGGAGTTCGCTGCGACAGCATGGAAGTTCTTCTTCAAGAATCTTGGCAGGAAACGATAGAACCCTGCCATCAATGGCTGGCTAATAGTTGGAACCGGCGAAGATTCTGCCATTTTGGGGAAACGCCAAGGAGTGCTTGATGAGTATCGAAAAAGCTTGGAGTCTTACGCCGAAGAAGACCGCTGGCGAGCGCCTTGCCGCCGACGTTATGCCCCAAAATGCTGACCCTTTGAATCACCTTTCGGGGAACGGCTATTGTTCGGCACCAAGCGTTTGTTCTTTGAACGAATTGACCCAGCCTAGCGAGGTTCTTTTCCGCTGGCAACGCTGTTTGTGGAGAGCGTGCAGCAACCGCGGCGCATAAAAAAAGCCCGAGCGTCACGAAGAAGCACGAGCCAACTGAATGCACGGGATGAATTGCGGAAAGACGGGGCAGAATTTGCCGAGATTCAACCGGGATTCAGAACGCGAGACTCAGTCCAATCGGGGCAGCAATTGGGGCTTGGTCTCGCGTGCAACCAAATATGCCTCGCGGAACACCGCAAGCAAGCTTCATTTTGAGCGTTTGAAGCAGTTTTGTACCGCTCTAAACGGCAAGGCCGCTATCGACGAAAACCACGCCTAAGACGGGGGCCCACCGCAGGTGGGACAGGTGGCGCTGGTATCCCCAAACGGGCCCCGGGTACCGGGATAACCACGGCGGGTGCAACACGAAGTCCTATCGGCGGTGGCGCAATCGGGGGCGGAATGACTCGACCGAGTGGACCTATCGCTGGGAACAAGCCTAGCACGATTGATGGGCGTTCGGCTGATTGTGGGGACCCTGGGATACTATTCGAACGTCCAATTGCTCTGGGCAATAGACGCGAAGAGCGTGATTCGGACTCGGGGGGAGTATTCTGTGTTTCGTTAGGGGAGCGGGCGAGTTCAGCGGAACGCCCCGGCGTCACGGGGGGCCTGGCGGCGCTTCGGCGTCCACCGGTCAAAAGCTGCGCCAGGTTGTAGCGTTGCTGGCTAATTGGATCCGATATTGCGTAACCGGTTCTGCCGCCGCTCAACTCAGGTTGATAACTAGCACGCCGAATGTAGGCCAAATAGTACTGCTCGAGTGTAGCGCTAAAATCGATTCCTTGTTGACGGTACTTCCAGTTGTAATAGCTGGCCATCGGCGAAAGCGAAAACTGGGTTGCAGCGGCGGTGTACCAGGGCAAGATCGAGCGATTCTGATCTTCTCTGGAGTAATAGTTCCCAAAATAGTAGTGCCCATCATTGGGTTGAGTGAACAAGTGCAGGTGCAATGATGCATCGTTTGCCAAAGGTAGCAGTCTGACGCTACTTGATGAATTGTCTTCTGTGGTGTCGATCGATAAAGGTGCGTTCAATACGCCACGCGTTGCAAGTTCAAAATCCCAATATCCATCGACCTTTGCAAATCCCTCCGGCCGCTGAACGTAGGTACTCGGCTGCCAGATAAATTGCCGTTGGTGCTTTGTCCAAAAACCTGGTTGGAATTGGAAAGAGCCACTTACCAAGATTTGTTGCCCTGGACGCCAGAAGGAATCCGAACTGTTTGGCGATCGATCTGGCCCTAGCTGACTCGAATTTGGCGGTCGCTGAACCACGAGCTCAAAGCCATTGTCGCCGCTAGCCCAAAAGCCAGAGTACCACCTAAATCCACCCGGTGCTCCGCCCCAAGTTCCAGGCGTCCAGTTTCGACCAGGCGGTATTTCTCTCCATAGCCCGCTAACCCAGTAGTATTGCGAACGTTCGGGATGCCACGCCCAATAGCCATCAATCCAGGTAACGTTGGTACCACTTGGCCGCGGTGGTGGTGCTTCAACAAGGGGGCGTGGAGGTGCGGATGGAACAATCGGTCCGGCGGAAACGATGTCCTGGTAAGCGACCGCGAATGCTTCATGCACAACGACGCGATCAAGTGTTTTGGTCCGTATAGGTGCTTGGGGGCTGCCTGGAGCCGTCAGTGCGCTGCGATTGCCGTCTACGTCCAGGATAGAGGCAGGGCCTTCAAGCGTCGGTTGCGGAGGGGCTGCAAAGATCCCACCGCGAGGCCGCGGAAAATCCGGATCGTCTGGTTGCTTCGCTGGCTCACGCACAGCTGAGTTCTGGGCATCAACAGCTGCAGGGGCAGGAAGTTCTTCAACGCTACCGCTTGCGCGGACACCTGGGTTCCCAGCGGGTGACGCTTGGTCAGCCGATTGTGAAGGCTTCGGCCCGGCAGATTCCAATATCGAGAATGCTTGCCCCAAGGAAGTCTGAGAAGGAACCAATGCAAGGGCTAGGATGCAAGCACAATAACAAGCAACCGACGTTTTCCGCAGCATGACTCATTTTCCAGGTTCGAAAGGAATGTCGTGTGGCGCAGCTCATCGGCTCCGCTCTGACTTCATTCTAGTTCGTCGCCCTTCCCCCTGAGTAGCCCTCGATTAGCCTGAACAATCACTCAAGACATCTCAGCCGCGTCTCGAGGTCGGTTCGAAGGTCGTTGATGGTGGACTGTCTGAGCGTTTCGCCCCCAAAGTCAATTGACGCGGGAATTTCGCTGGCTAACATTCGACCAGATTCTCGCACGCACTTTGCCTTGGAGTTCTTGTGGTGGAAAACGACGAAGAGGAATCGTTGCTCGAAGAATTCGAGAATGACCAAATCGAAGTTGAAAAGGCTCTTGAGGAGTTTTTGCGGAACCAGTCCCAGCGAATAGGGAAGTTGAACTCTTCGTCGAAAAAGGTCTCACCAACGTATGAAGGACGATTGCTCTTGGACGCATCGATTGAGTCGTTCTACGCGCTCTCATGTGTCTCCGCTACCCGGGAGTATCTGGTGTTCTTCGACACCGCAGTCGAAACGAATATGTTGGAATGTCCAGTAGTTGGTGAATTGGTCAGCGATTGGGCCATTTCAACGGAAGGGAATATTCGAAGACTTGGCACTATTTCTGTTGGCTTGTCAGGGGCGATAGCTTTCTGGGACGAAGAAGGTCATGACCATTTGATCGCCACGGCTGCTACAACATTTTGCGAGATCATTGCCGCATTCACTGAGTACCGTAGCTCGGTTTGCAAAATCGAGTACGACGAATACGATTCAGGCTTCGTCTGTGAGGATGATGAAAAGTTGGAACTTGATTTGAGTCGAACGTTCTGGATGACGGTCGCGCGAACGGACCCACATGTCTTGTCCAGTGGCAGCAAATTCTGGTCAAGACTTGTGAACGACGCGATTCTCTGGCGGGACTAGATAACTAAGTGTTTCAGAATTCTCTGACCTGTGTCGACCGACCACGCGCCAAAATCAGAAGGCGTGGAATTCGTCGTATGCTTCGTGGGCGAGGCTTAGGTCAAGTCGCCGACCGGTCCACATGTGGAAGTCAAACGCGTCGCCGTGAGCTAGGAGATCTTGTGGGGTTACAACGATGCAGTGTTCGACATCGTGATGCTTGATTGCCTCCAGCGATTTAGCTGACTCGGCAGGATCCGGCAACCAGAGAGAGGGCGATTCGTTGTCTTGCTCACGAAGCCGCGCAATCGTTAGAAGTACGCTATCGCTCGTTCCACCTACGAAACAAGTCACAGGCGATGGCGCTGCATTGTTGTCGGGCTCATCCACATCTTGTGGTTCCGGTTCAGGTTCAAGCTTTGGTGATTCGTCAGTCTGCGCAGATGCAACCGCGTGCAAATCCACCTGCCCCTCGTTAGTTGAGATTGTTTCAACTTCCGCTCGAACCAACAACTCATCTTCGGCGATTTCCTGTTCGCTAGTTAGATAGCCTGCAATGGACCGCCAATGGGGAGTTTCATCGATGATCTCGAAACGCAACTTCCGTGAGTCGCCAAAACGCGACTCAGCGAACTCTTGAACCGCAAAAGCAGCATTGTGCCAGCACTGCCAACCAACGCTAGTGCGAATCGCCGAACTAATCGGTGTGTCAGGGGAACACCCCAGTGCCTGTTTTGCCTCCACCGGCACCTGCCCTAGGAACCGAAGGCCTCGGAATCCTAACGCTTTCGCACCCTGGATCGCCCCCGTCCAATCTTGGGGAGAAACTTCAGCGGTGATTGCACGCCAATCGAGACCAAGTGCCTCGAAACCGCGTTCCATTAAGTACTGAGTTGGGTCGGCACCGACGTTGTCCCCCAAGCAGCAGAGGATCGGTTGTGTTGGCGAATTCATAGTCGATTGAGGACTGCGAGCCGGGAGACTGTGATACAAATCGTCTGGACCATCGTATGCCGCAAGCAAGGCGACGATGAGCCTTCTCGTGTGGCCCATCGTGCCGCGCGATTCTAGCGAGCCAACTGGGCTACGATAGGGATTGAAAGTAGTGGTTGTAACGGTTTTGTGCCATCGCAAATCCTTGGGCGCGAGCCAAACGCCATCCAAGGCAGTAATTGACCAACTTGCTGGTGCAACAAAGCTAAGCTGGAAAGGGAATTTTCGCCACGGACTCGGCAGAGCGTTTCTAAGTTGTGCTGAGCCAATGGGCCAAATCACATTCAACAACGTCGCACGGGTCGACCCATTAACCGACGAACCAGTTGGCAAGCGAGATGCAGCGTTTGGTCCGTTTGTGGTTATGGTATTCCTGGCAGTTCCCGCCCTGGCTTCGATAATCGCTGCCGGTGTTCCGGTGGGCTACGTATTCGAGCCCGCAGCGGTGGGAATTCTATGGGCCGGCGTCTTTCTGTCCGGCGTTATTTTAGGTGGACTCGCCCGCGGCAGTGCTCGAGCTTTCGCGTTGGCCACGGCATACTTGGTTGTCGCCCATATCGCATTTCAGCAGCTCAGCGGATTTAGCTCGGGCGAATCACTGGTCGTCGCATCGCTCGTTGTCGTTATTGGCTGGATCGCAGGCCGTCGTGCGACCACCGTTCACTCCGTGTTTCTGCCGAATCAGATTTCCGACAAAGCCTCAAATACTGAGCAGGGATCG
>DNPC01000853.1 GCA_003501565.1 Planctomycetaceae bacterium
ATGTGCTCAAGGCAGCTGCGGAAGCATCTGGTGCTCTTCCTTCAGACGAACTGAAAATGCGGCTGAAGGAGTTCGCGACAACGCTCAGGCCGCATGTAGAAGCGGTTGCCAAGATGAATGTTAAAGGGTTCTCGAGCACCAGCCTGCAGCTAGTACCCCTGATCGCGAGTCTCGACAATCAGCAGCTCGAGCGGCTCCAAGCTTGGTTACCGTGCCTAAAACCCTTGGCACAGCAAGTTGAATTTATCAGTTTGGCTGAGCCAGGTCTTACGTCGACTTATGCACCTAGCAATCGTCAAGCAGGAAATAAGCCCGCCAATTCGTCGCTCGTACAAGAGATCCAGCCGCTGGCGATGATGCCCAATTACATTCCCGAGCAACATGATCGTGCATCCAATGCCATTGAAATTCGACGTGAAATCCCACGAGCCTACAGCGGGCAATTCTCGGTTCACGCCCAAAATGTGGTGGGTGACAAAGTAGGCAGTGGGATCGTGTTCTCGACTCCAGCTCGAACGCGAGGCGCGTCACATCCACTTTCGCCGTCTCAGGTAATGGATGTCTACGGGCATTCGACAATACTTGAAATTGCTCTCTTGGTGCGTTCGGTCCTTGGCGCCTCACCTCCAAACGCTGGCAATGACAAACTCATGGAGGATGTCCGGCGTGTGTTGGCAGACGAGCTGGGCGCGGCCTACGATTTTCTGAGCCAACCCGATATGCATCACATCTGGCAATTCGGATGTGCTGATTTGGCGAATGCAATTCGAATTCGAGATTATGAAACCGTAAGACGCTTGCGCGATGACTTCTTTACAAGACTACCCGGCGGAGTTGCCAAATCGCCTACCGGCGCACTAGGCTGGGCACTCATGGTCGAGTCATCGCTCCTAAGCGTGCGACTGGCTGACGATATGACAGAATTGGCTGCATCCAAGGGCTGTATGTGTGGCGATGTAACTGGTTACTGTTTCTGGGGACCGACGCCACCACCAGAATCGTGTCAGGCGTTCAGCGAATACGTTCAATGCAAATGGCCCATCCAAGTCTTTACCGTCGATCCGGCCAGTCAAGATCAGAATATCGCCGACTCCTACAGTGTCACGCGCGAATTGCAAATCGCAGCGGCGGTGGCAGCCGCCACCGGGGAGGTCTCTCTATCGACCGCTGCCGAGTTCGCGCGTAAGGTCCAAGTGAATATTGATACGGTTGCTTTGAACCGGACGGCAGTAGGATTCACCCATGGCAATGACACGTTCGGCTGGCGTTACTACCCGCGTTTGCAATCGGCTGGTACGACTGGGCTGGTGGGTACCATCGGACAGACCATCATGGGGGGGCCGAGTCGCGACTCACTGCTGCGGCAGCGGATGATGGAACCGGGAATTCGCGAGTCAGTTGCGGTTGTCGTGATGCCAAGTTTTGTGCCTTTTGTCACTATTGAAAGTCGCACCAGTTGGTTTCACTTAAACGATCCGGCAGATCGCGAATTAACGTTGAAGGACTCGATGCAGCTCAGCCGGGCGCAACATGCCGTTGAATCCTTCTTGACGTGCGCCAGAGATTGCGGTTGTTATCGTCCGGGGGATATCAGTCAGATGGCGACTGTGTTAGACCAACTTTCCAGCCGCTTGCCACTACAGCGATCGATACTTCAAGTGCCCTATGAAAATGCATCTGGCGGTTTCGAGGTGTTTCGGTCGGGGATGGCAGGTCTTGCACCGGAGCTTACCGGTTGGTACGGTGCACCCGGTATCGATCCTACCGGCAGCACGAGCCTGTTCCTGGTTGGTAGAGGATTTAGCGTGCACCAAACACGCGTGATCGTCGGAGGAAGAAGTGTCAGTTATCGACTTCTTGCTAGAGATCGAATGGAAATCACAGTACCGCCGGGTGTACAGGTTCTGGGCGGTCCCGAAGGGAGAGACTCCCGTGTCGATGTGCATGTTGCGACACCCTATGGTGTCAGCAGCCATCTGCTAATTCCCAAAGTTACGCCCAACAACCGGGTGACAACACCGGTGTCATGGAACCCGGGAACCATGAGGTTGACCGCATCTTTGGCTGTAGCCGATAACCCTGCGGCTACCACGGTTCAAAACCTGGTGATGAGCCCTGCTCAGCCGGTCGGGGCCTTTGTTCCGATTGCCTCACTGGGCGCGGAAGCCGACGTAAAGCTTCAGCTCTTCCTTCAGACTTCAGCGGGTGCAACGCCGTCCGGCAGTGAGATAACGGTCGGGAAAGGACGATACAACGCGTTAACGAGTGTATACGAAGTGGATCCACTTCAATTGGGAACACTGCTCGACACGGTCAAGGCTCAAGTTCAAACTTATGTTCGGACGGGCGTGATTCCGACTTCAGCACCAAGCGTCACCTTCCTGGGACGCGGTAGTCTAAATTTTGGCTCCATTGTCCATCCGATCGAGGGCTTGCTCTCGATTACGGTCGACCTCACAAAATAGCGTTACGCTGATCGTCTAAACAACCGCATGCGCTAATTCTCGTTGTACCGAGATTTCCTCGGCCAGAGTTTGAGTCGATACGTAGCCGAGTTCCACCAGAATAGCCGACAATGTCGGAACCTCTTCCTCTTGGATTCCAAGAAGTGAGGTCACTTCTGCCTCGGTTAGATAGCCGAGGCGAACTGCGGCTTGGCCGAATTGTACGTTCGAATGTTCGGACTGAAACGCCAAGACTTCCATCGCTTGGCGTATCGTCAGAACGCGACGTTCCAGAGCAATTTGACCAATTGGTTTGCGGCGTTTAGCGGCGACGCAGAGCGACTCCGCAAGTTGTTCAGCAGTGATTTGTCCACGTCGATACAATCGCGTTGCGATCTTCACAGCGAGGCTCCTTCGATTGGGCGATAAGGAAGAGCCGAATTATGTATGCTCAAATTGAGCATAGCACACGCTTAAGTTCGTGCGCTCGCCTGTGAATAGCTTCAATTCAAATCTGGAAAGAAACGAATCTGTATGCTGCCCTTCCCATCGAACTGGTAGATGTGGCTGGGGGATTTGCAGCGACTGTTTGACTGCTCAGCGGTGAAGAACTGTGGAAGACCCAACTGGCTATCTGGCAGTTCCACTTGAGTCTTTGCGTGGCCGAGAATCTGATTTGCGAATTCAGCCAGCGATTCGTCAAGTTCGTCAGGTATGCTCGACGAGAGTCCAGTTGCACCTTCGTACAAATCCATGCACGCCTGTGAGTCAGCTTCGATTTCGATCGAGCACTGAGCGCTACCATGGATGCTGATGCGGCAACGATGCCGATAGGTCTCGTTGCACCCTGAGACGCAACGTTGCAAATCCATTTCTATGCCAAAAGCGCACAGCGATGCCTTCACAGAGTCAGGAAGCGTTTCGGCGAGTCGGTCTAGTTGCGACGCCGGGCTTTGGACTGACAATGCGGATTGGTCAGTATCAGACAGGGACATAGCGTTCCAGTTTCAATTCAAGTTCTTCCAGCTCAAACGGCTTGCACAAGTAGTCTGTAACACCGGCTTGGATGGCTTCAATGACTTTCGTTTTCTCGCCTTCGGTGGTGACCATAATGACCGGTACGGTCGATCCGCTCGCGCGTATCGCCTTGAGAAAATCCAGCCCGTTCATGTTTGGCATATTCCAGTCCGTGAGGACCAGATCAAACTCTTGCTGCTGGAAAATCTCCCATCCTTGTTGGCCGTCGGCAGCCTCGGTAGCCGAACGCACACCGCACGAATTGAGTCCGCGAATGATGATTTTGCGCATGACGCCAGAGTCATCTACGACTAAGACACGCATCTTCGTTCCTTTAAATTTGAGGGTTCGTGAAGTCGATTTGTTTTGTGGTACGGCCTATGAAAGGTCGAGCGCAGTCGGAGCATGACGCAATTAGTTGGGGACGTAGCAGGTCGTCTGCCCGATCCGCTGGCGGGTAAAAGGGACGTCCAGATTCAGCGTTGTTTCTGCCGCCCCGAGCATGAGCAAGCCGTCGCTGGCAAGTCTGCGTCTTACCCTTGTCAGTATCTCCGCTTTGGTGTCAACACCGAAATAGATCAGCACATTTCTGAGCAAGACGATGTCGAACTGTTGTGGAATACTCGCTGGCCAATGTTCGGCAAGATTAAGGTGTGTGAATGTGACCATGTCACGAACACACGACTGAATTTGCCATTGGTCGCCTGATTTGTCGAAGTATTTTTCGGCCAACGCAGGTGGAAGTCCGCGAGCGACTTCAGCCTTTGAAAAGTATCCGGCTTTCGCTTTATCGAGGATGTCCTTGGATATGTCAGTTCCAAACAATCTCAGGCGCCAACCTAACAATTCTGGGAAGTGCTCGCGTATTGTAAGAGCGATGGAGTAGATCTCTTGGCCACTTGAACATGCCGCTGACCAGATTCTCAGTTCCTTTTGATCGCTCCGCTGGTTGATCAGTTTGGGCAAGATCACGTTACGTAGTGCATCAAACGGCTGCTGATCGCGATAAAAGCTCGACTCGTTCGTCGTCAGACTATTGATTACATCATCGTGTATCGAAAATGCGCTGGGTCTCGCTAGTTCTGAGACAAGTTCAGTGATGGATGAAAGGCCGTGCCGCTGGAGTACCGGGATAATGCGGCTTTCGATCATGTAGGCCTTTGAAGCATCCAGTTGGATTGCAGATTTGCGATGCACGAATTCGGCAATGCTTTGGATCTCTGCATCATTGATTCGGTGAACGGTCGTCGGGGCTATCGGCATGGGGCAAGCTCCTGTGTTCTTGCAGCAGCACGAACACTTTGGTGTGAACTAAGAAAATGTGCGATCCGCTCAAGTGGCAGTACCTTGTCAGCTAGGCCAGCTTCCGTCACCGCCCGCGGCATGCCCCATACGACGCTGGTTGACTGGTCCTGAGCGATGACGAAGCCTCCCTGTTCACGCACGCATTTTGCACCGAGCAGGCCGTCTTGACCCATCCCGGTTAGCACCACCGACACGTTGCCTTTGCCGTACAGAGTTGCACAAGAACGAAACAAGACATCGACGGCTGGACGGCACGAGTTTTCAGGAGCAGATTGATCGATGCAAACCGCAACTGAATTCGCATTTCTGCGTAGACGCATGTGGTAATCCCCCGGTGCAATCCAAATTCCACCGGGCTGAAGCTTATCGCCCTGCTCTGCTTCCCGAACGTCTAACTCAGTCAACTGATTGAGCCTTTTGGCCAGTTGCCGAGTGAAGACAGGTGGCATGTGCTGGACGACCACGATGGGGACATTCAAGTTGGTCGGCAAGTCTTGAATTATTTGCTGAAGTGCATTTGGGCCGCCGGTACTCGATCCGATCGAAATCACGTCGACGCGAGCCGGCAGGCGGCTGTTTGCTTGTACATCTTTAGTTGCTTCTCTATCTGGAGAAGCATCGACGCTCGCTGGCGATTGAGGCACCGGTGCCTTGGGCCCACCAACGCCGAACTGGAGGATTCGCGGAGCCAATTCTTGGTGGATGTGAAGCTTGGCCTCATCCATCCCACGCGTGCGAGTCGGCTTCTGGACGTAGTCGCTCGCACCCAGAGCTAAAGCCTCGATTGTTGACTGTGCACCTTCTTTAGTTGAAGAGCTGAACATGACAACTTGAGTCTTTGGATACAGCCGACGAATCTGCTTGAGAGTCGTAAGTCCATCCATTTCTGGCATCTCAAAATCGAGCGTAACTACGTCGGGGCGTAGCTGCTCAATCTTGCGCAACGCGATACGTCCGTGTGCGGCCGTCGCGACAACTTCTATGTTCGCGACTTCCTTTAGCGCGTCGGTGACGATTTTGCGTATGACCGTTGAGTCATCGACTACCAAAACTCGGACCGGTTTCATGACACTACTTTCAATGTGAGATCAGAACACCCCGCCTGGCAGGAGTGTCGCACCATAACTGGCCGGGCACGCGAACACTCCGCAGTTCAATCATTCACACCGCGCGGCTATGCTTCGGTCAAAACGCGGCTGACTTCGTCAATCGATGCGGTTGCATTGAAGCCGTTAGCCGTTACTGCGGCACTGGCAACGTTGAACCGATTCACCAACGCTTGTAGATCGCCGGCCATCGTTCGCAACTCGCCAGCAGCCTGTTGACTATTGGCTGCTCCTTGAGTTGTGCTGGATGCAGCATCGGCTACCGAGTTGATATTGTCAGCAATCTCTCCAACGCCACGGGCAGCCTCGTTTACGTTGCGTCCCATTTCGTTCGCTGTGGCAGTTTGCTCTTCCACGGCACTGGCGATCGTGTTGGAGATATCGTTGATCTGGTTGATGACTTCACTAATCTCGCCAATCGCATCGACTGCCCCTTGGGTGTCCGTTTGGATAGCGTCGATCTTCAGTCCGATGTCTTCGGTCGCCTTGGCGGTTTCCTTAGCAAGCTCTTTAACCTCATTGGCCACTACGGCAAAGCCCTTACCAGCCTCACCAGCTCGGGCGGCTTCAATGGTGGCGTTCAATGCGAGCAAGTTGGTTTGCTCCGCAATCGAAGTAATGACTTTGACTACTTTGCCAATCTCTTGGCTACTATCACCCAACTTGGTAATCGTTGCATTCGTGTTTCCAGCTGCGACTACTGCTTGTTGTGATACACGGGCCGCCTGCGATGCACTTTGAGCAATCTCTCGGATCGCTGCATTTAGCTCTTCAACGCCGGTCGCGACAATTTGAACATTCGCACTGACTTGTTCAGAGGCTTCTGAGGCAATGCCCGCTTGGTTCGACGTCTCTTCGGCATTGGAGTTCATTTGCAGACTTACCGCCGAGAGCTGTTCCGATGCAAGTGCAAGCTCGGAAGCATTGTCGGCGATTGCGGAGATGCTAACACAGAGATCTTCGAAGAACTTGTCGAGGCCGTCGCCAAGTTGACCAATTGCATCGTCACCTTCAAACTCAAGACGCTGCGTAAGGTCACCTTGCGCTGCTGAGCTAACAACGGACAGGATCGAGTCGACTTTCTGTCGCAGGTTGGCCGCTTCGCGTTCGGTTCTTTCGATGCTCTCCTGCAGAGCGACTTTTTCCGCTGTTACGTCGTTTGCAAATTTGACAACCTTGCAGACCTTCCCAGAGGCATCTGTGATCGGGCTGTAGATCGCACGGAGCCAGATTCGCTTGCCGGTCTTAGTGAATCGTTCGAACTCCCCAGACAGCCACTTTCCGTTGGCCAGGGCAGCCCAGAACTGCTGGTATTCCTTCGAAGCGCGATACTCTGGATCGACGAACATTGCGTGATGTTCTTTGCGGATTTCGTCCAATGAGTATTCCATCGTGCGTTGGAAATTCTCGTTCGCATTCTGGATATTACCCTGTGGATCGAACTCGATGATGGCTTGGAAACGGCTGAGTGCCGTAAACTGTTCTTCGTAGTCCGATGCACGCTCACGTTCTTTGGCCAGCTCAGTCCAATCGACGTTATCGTGCCCCAGTGAATCGCGAATTGACTGTACAGATCCATTCAACGCGCTGGCGAGTTGGCCGATTTCGTCGCTGCTGTTGGCTTGTACTTCAACCGACAGGTTGCCCGATTCGACCTCGCGAATCGCATTGCGAACTGCCACGATTGGTTTCGTGAATGCACTTGCGACCAGGTTAGCGAGCACGACGAGCACAACGGCCGCAATCCCAGCACCGATCATCAGGCTGTACAGAAATGCGGTCGACGCCCCGGTGGCGGATTCGACGGTGCGTCGCATTAGGATGCCCCAACCGTAGCCGGGAAAGCCGAGAGCGCCATCCAGCGTGGCGAAACCGTTAATCTGGTCGATTCCTTTGCGTTTGTGGGTTTCAATCGTGAAACCACTTTGGCCTTTACCAATACGCTGGACACATTCAAGTCCCAGATCGCCCAGGTTCAACTTGAGATTTGCAGCCGGGTCATAGTCATCGAGCACGATGCCTTCCTTGCTGACGAGCTGCATTTCTACTTCAACGCCTGCATTCTGCTGAACGTTGCGCTCCGATTGGATGATTTCCCCAACAATCCGGTCAACCGATGCTTGGTTGAGCCAGGCCCCCACAACTTGGCCGTCTGCATTCCTTAGTGGGGCTGCAAAAGCCAGCGTTCGTCGGCGTTGGTCGTAGATCTCTTCAACCAAAGGGTCAAAGGCCATGTCTTCATAGTACGTGGAGTTAGCCTCACGGTCGGGATCCGTGCAGTCTTGAAACCATGCTTCGTTGCTGACGCTGCGTCCGATGAGACGCGAGGTGTCCAGCGTCTTCCCGTTAAAGTCAACGGTGTTCGCGGCGACAATCTTGCCGGAGCGGTCAGCCAGCAGCATGAGGTCATAGCAGCCGTAAGTTGTTGTAAGGAAGTTCAGCGTTTCCTCGGCTTCTTCGGTCGACGCTTGTGCTTTGGGATTGAAAGCAAACGCCTGGACATCACCGTATCGTTCGAAGAGGTTACGATAGATCTTGTCCAGCGTAGCCGCCGCGCCGCTTGTCAGCTTGTCACCGGCGTCCTGTTTCGCCTTTGGCAATGACGAAAAGTAGCTGGCGAGGCCAACCGCGACCATTGGCACAAGGCCCAACGTTAAGAACCAGGCGAGTAGTTTCGTCTTGACTGTCTTGGGCAACAAAGCGTTTAAAAAATGCATTTCAGGGGCACTTCCGTCAGTGGAGAGATACGTTTTTGTTTTGAGGTTAGATTGTTGAGACCGAGCACACGCTCAATCGCCAGTTTTTGTTTCGATGTGATGTTTGGTCGGCAACCAAATGCGGAGACCTACGTTCCGACCAAAGCATCGATGTCCAGGTCTAGTAATAGTTGAGAATCAAGTTTGTAGGCGCCGATGATGTAGTCCCGCAGTGGGCGCGTTAGCGTGGGCGGAGCTTCTTCATAATCGGTCGTGTCCAGCTCTGTCACGTCGCCGATTCGATCAACCAGCAAACTCACCGGGCCGCCACGAGATTTAACGACAACATTCATCGGTTGCGTTCCATCTGGAAGGTCGTCAAAGCCTAATCGTTTCCGTAAATCAATCGCGGTGACGATTTGGCCTCGCAAATTGATCAACCCTCGAACGTAGTTTTCGGTGAGCGGGACGGGAGTCATGCTTTGAAAGCGAATCACCTCCTGCACTCGGATCGCGTCAACACAAAAGTGATGATTCTCAAGTTGAAACGTACACAGTTGGTTGCGCGATCTATGCGCCACCGTGGCCAGTTCCGATTCATCAATTTGGAAACTAGTTGTCATAAATGGCTCGCAAATCGATGAGGTCTGTCAAATGTTCGTTGATAACTTCAGTGCGTGTCTGAGCTTCGGTTGGATTGGTAGGATCAGCCAATACCTGCATATCGCACTCAACGATGTCCAAAATGTCGTCGACGACCACGCCGATGTTCCCGGCTTGTGTCGCGAATACCAGAACGCGCAGGTTCCCAGCAAACGGATCGGATGCTGACGCGATGCCCAGTGAATCGGCCAGCGAGTGGAGCGGCAACACGTCATCTCGATATTGAATGACGCGTCGGCCCTGCGACCATTCAAGTTGCTCAAGTGCAACTTGCTCAAGCCGTGTAATCTGTGAAGACCGGATGGCGAATCGGTGTTTGCCGCCAATCTGTGTGATGAGCAATGACTCGGTTTCAGAATGCTGTTCGGAGTCGCTTACGACGTCAGTCTCTGATTCTTGCGTCAACGCTTCCCCGCCAAGCCCTGCTGATTTCGCTAGACCAATGACATCGATAATCAAGGCGACTTGGCCGTCGCCCATGATCGTCATGCCGGAGTAAACCGAAATTGGTTTGAGGTGCTCATCCGGCGGCTTTACGACGATTTCTTCGGTGTCAATGATCTTGTCGACGACCAGTCCGAATTGTCGACCGTCTGCACGCAAGACGATGATATTAAGATCAGTTGATTCGGCGCGATCGATATGAAGCTGCTCACGCAAGTACACGAGTGGAAGTAGTTTCCCACGCAGACGGTACACCGGAGTGTTGTTAATCCATTCGATACCGCTATGCACTTGTCGACCGTCCAAGCGGACCAACTCAAGCAGGTTGACCTGTGGAATCGCGTAGCGGTCACCCGCACAGGTTACGATTAGCGCGGGGATGATCGCCAACGTTAGCGGGATCTTGATCTTGAACGTGGTGCCACTGCCTAATTCCGATTGCAGTTCGACCGTTCCACCAATTTTCTCGATGTTGGTTTTTACAACGTCCATTCCAACGCCACGGCCAGATACGTTTGAGATGGTCTCAGCGGTTGAAAATCCAGGCAGGAAGATGAGGTTCGCTGCGTCACGGCCCGACAGAGAGTCAGCCTTTTCTTGGGACAAGAGGCCCTTCTCGACAGCCTTTTGTCGGATCTTTTCCGGATCTATCCCGCCTCCATCATCAACGATTTCGATGTTGACTTGGCCTCCTTCGTGGAACGCCTTTAAGAGCAGTGTTCCTTCGGGTGGTTTGCCTATTTCGATGCGGCGGTCAGGAGATTCAATGCCATGATCGACGGTGTTGCGTACCAGGTGAGTAAGCGGGTCTTTGATTGCTTCAATGATTGTCTTGTCGAGTTCTGTCTCTTTGCCCTGCATCTCGACCCGGACCTGTTTACGACAGGCTGCTCCCAGGTCACGGACCAAACGTGGGAATTTGCTCCACACGTTGCCGATAGGTTGCATCCGAGTCTTCATAACGCTCTCTTGGAGTTCGCTCGTTATGAGATTCAGACGTTGGCTTGTCCGGTACAGGTCACTTTCAGGCTGCCCGGCCGTGGCTTGTAGTATTTGATTACGAGTCAGGACGAGCTCGCCCACGGACGTCATTAGCTGATCCAGAAGCGAAACATCGACGCGAATGGTGCTATCAGCTGCGCTCACATCGCCACTGGTTTTCTTCGGCTTCTCCGCCTGTTTTTTTGGTGGGGTCTTTGGGGGGGGACTCTTGCCCGACGCTCCGGCAGTGGGAGTTGCCGGAGACTCGGCAGCAGAACTGGACTGGCGGGTCGGATCGGCAGCGGTACCAGAAACGCCCGCCTTCACATCATTGGACTTGTGAGGGCTACTCGCTTTATTGCTGGCGGGGTTATTACTGGTCGAGTTGTTACTGGAAGGGAGTGCGGCCG
>DNPC01000306.1 GCA_003501565.1 Planctomycetaceae bacterium
GGGCTCCTTCGTTTCACCGCAAGGTCTGATCATCACGAATCACCATTGTGCCTATGGGGCTATCCAACAAGCCAGTACGGCGGAGCGTGATTTGCTGGCCGACGGGTTCTCCGCTGCCACGTTTAGCGATGAAATCCCTGCACCCGATTACACCGTGAGGGTTACCGAGGACTATCAGGATGTGTCAGCCGAGGTGCTGGATGTGATCACACCCGACATGTCCTTCCTCGAGCGGACGAAAGCAATCGAACGCCGCCAGAAAGAGATTGAAGCATCCGCTGAGAAACAGAACCCTGGTCTGCGAGCCGAAGTGGCGGAAATGTTCACCGGCAAGACTTACGTTCTATTTCTTTACACTTACCTGAAAGACATCCGGCTGGTGTTCGCGCCGCCGCAATCGGTTGGCAATTTTGGTGGCGAAGTGGACAACTGGATGTGGCCACGCCACACCGGCGATTTCTCCTTCATGCGAGCCTACACGGCGCCCGATGGAAGTTCAGCCACTTATAGTGCTGACAACGTGCCCTATCGTCCGCGTCGCCATGTGGAGGTCGAGCCCGCAGGCGTACAAGAAGAAGATGCGGTTTTTTTGCTTGGCTACCCGGGCCGAACCGCTCGACACAAGACCGCTTCGTTCCTTGAGTTCGAGCAAGGCTTCCGCCTGCCTTTCGTCGTGGAACTATACAATTGGCAAATCGAAGTCATGACAGCCGCGGGTGCAGAGGACCGCGATGTCGCGATTCGATTAGCATCCCGAATTCGCTCTTTAGCTAACGTCGAAAAACGCTCTCGGGGTCAACTCCAAGGACTCAAACGAGCAAATATTGTGTCAGCTCGGCGGGCGGCCGAAGTCCAGCTACAGTCGTACATCGAGGCGGAGCCTGGACGCAAAAAGCAGTTTGGCGACATCCTGAAGAAAATCGATGCAGTCTACGCCTCGCAAACGGAGCGAGCCGAGAGCGATGCGCTCGTTGGGCAGCTAGTTCGAGCCAGCCGAGCGTTGGAACTTGCGTTCTTCTTGTACGACTACGCACATCAACGAGCACTTCCTGATCTTAAGCGTGAATCTGCGTATACCGACCGGAACATCGAACAGTCAATTCAGCGCATGCGCGGTGCCATCCGCGATTTCCACGGCCCAACAGATGCCAAACTTCTAAGCGGACTAGTAAGTCGGCTGCAAGCTGCAGGTGTCACGCTTGATTGGGATGCTCAACAAGTTGCTGACATTCCCGGCGAAACAAAAGTGGTCGACGCCGATACGTTTGATCGGTTATTAACGGCTGACATTAATGAACTTGATCAGTTGCAGGATCCGGCCATGCAGTTCGTGCGCAGCATCTACCCCAAACTCTTGGAGATCCGCGACCTGGACAAGGAACGTGATGGCCAACTCAGTCAACTCTACGGCGACTTAATCGACATCAAACAAAAGTTCATGGCAACTGATTTTGTTCCAGATGCCAATGCCACTCTGCGTCTAACATGTGGTTACATCCGCCGATATCAACCCGCAGACGCGATCATCAAATTGCCGATTACGACTTTCACCGGAGTATTGAATAAGACAACGGGCCAAGCCCCATTCAACACCCCGGCACGAGTACTCGACGCGTACGCCGAACAACGCTTTGGACCCTTTCGCAATCAAGAGCTGGGGGATGTGCCGGTCGCAATTCTCTACAACACCGATACGACGGGTGGAAACTCCGGCAGTCCTATTTTTAACGCATCAGGAAAATTAGTCGGCGTGAATTTTGATCGCTGCTTTGAAGCTACGATCAACGATTTTGCGTGGAATGAGAACTATAGTCGATCGATCGGAGTTGACATTCGGTACGTTCTGTGGATCACCGGCTACGTCTACGAAGCCGAGCATCTGCTTCGCGAGATGGGGGTGAGCCGGTGAGTTCAACGTTTGCTGTTTCAGTCGCCGACGTCGAAGCTGCAGCCGAGCGCATTGCGCCCCATGTACTGACCACCCCCTGCTTGCCCAATGAACGGTTGAGCGATCTTGTCGACTGCGAAGTATTCCTGAAATGTGAGAATCTTCAGCATGTCGGCGCGTTCAAAGCACGTGGTGCGACCAACGCGGTCTTGCAGTTGCCGTCCGACGCGACCTCCGGGGTTGTTGCGCATTCCTCAGGCAATCATGCAGCTGCTCTAGCCCGCGCTGCCAAGTTAGCCGGGACGGAAGCCCATATTGTGATGCCAGAGAATAGCGCCAAAATCAAGATCGAGGCGGTTGAACAATTGGGGGTTACGCCTGTCTTCTGCGAACCCAACGCAGAGAGTCGTGATGCTGTCGCCAAACGCATCCAGGATGAGACGGGAGCCACACTGGTGCATCCCTATGACAATCCCAACGTAATCGCCGGACAAGGTACAGTCGGCCTCGAGATCCTCCAGACTTTGGACACGGTCGATGCCATTCTCGCTCCCGTGGGCGGCGGCGGTTTACTTTCAGGCATCCTTACGATCGTCAAGGCACGACGCCCGGAGATCAAAGTGTACGCAGTTGAACCTGAGTGGGCAGACGATGCGGCGAGAAGCCTAGATGCTGGGAAGATCCTCATGCCCAATCGCTACGACAGCATCGCAGACGGGCTGCGCAGCCCATTGGGCGAACTCACATTCCCGATCATCTCAAGTCTCGTTGACGACATTCTGCTGGTCAGCGAGGCTCATATCCGAGAATCAATGCGATTGCTGGCCACGACTGGTCGGATCGTAGCAGAACCGAGCGGTGCAGTCGCATTTGCCGGCATACGTTGCAATGCCTCGCTATTTGCCGGGCAAAGGGTCGCAGCGGTTGTGACCGGCGGAAACCTTGATTTCGGATCTTGTGGTCTTGGACGATGAAACGAAGAAATCAATGTAGTTTCGCCAGCCTACTCCGTAGTCCTTCCGTACAGTTCATCCACCCCATAATCTGCCTGGCCGCAACGCTATTGGTAACCTCGTTGGCGATTGCTGAAGAAGACCCGTTTCGTGTTCCTGCCGAGTATCAGAATGATCTGGGAGGCTACCGATCTCCTCTCCTGTTTGAGGACGGCAGCAAAGTCAAGTCACCGAGCGACTGGAGCCGTCGTCGCCAAGAAATCCTAGACTACTGGAACGATATGCTCGGCAGATGGCCTCCGCTGCTGACCGAGCCCAAGGTGGAAATACTCGAAACCATCACGCGTAGCGGAGGCATCAAGCAGTATAAGGTCCGATTCCTGTGGACTCCGGTGGAAGAAACGGTCGGGTATCTTCTAATTCCCGCTGGGAAAGGAAAGCGACCGGCGGTCCTTACCGTTTTCTATGAACCAGAAACCGCCGTCGGCCTGGCGGGAGAAAACCGCGACTTTGCATGGCAACTTGCCCAGAAAGGTTTTGTCGCTCTGTCAGTAGGATCTACCAAAACCACACAAGCCAAAACCTACGCCACTTACTTTCCCGGAATCGAGAATGCCACTGTCGAGCCGCTTTCCATGTTGGGCTGCGCAGCAGCGAATTGTTGGCATGTACTCGCAGCACGACCGGAGGTGGATCCCGATCGCATCGGGATTGTTGGCCACTCTTACGGTGGAAAGTGGGCGATGTTCGCCGGAGCATTGTTTGATCGGTTTGCCGCCGTAGCCGTTTCCGATCCAGGGATCATGTTCTCGACAGGGCCGAAGCCCCGTCCTTCCATCAATTACTGGGAACCCTGGTATCTTGGGTGGCATAAGCCGCCATGGCGAAAGCGGGGCTTGCCTCAGGCGGAAAACCCGATTTCGGGAGCGTACCCACGGTTGATTCGGGACAAACGTGACTTGCATGAGATCCATGCACTCATCGCGCCGCGTCCGTTCCTGGTAAGCGGCGGCAGTGAAGATCCGCCAGAGCGTTGGCGATCGCTCAATCACCTCGTCCAGATCAATCGCCTCCTCGGGTACGAACGGCGCGTCGGCATGACCAACCGCGCTGAGCATTCGCCCACCCCAGAATCCAACAAGGCAATTGTCCGCTTCTTCGAGACTTTTCTCGGGCCGATCTAGAACATCTGAACTCTCGCCCCGGCCTCGCGATACCGTTCCGAGGCGGGTGGCTTACACCGATCCCGAAGGGATCAAAGACGGTAGCCGTGGGTCGCGGACCCACGGTCGCGAACGAAAGTTCGCGGCACAGGTCCGCACGGGAGGCAACGCAGTCCGTCGGTTAAGAAAGTCCACCGACCTGCGTACACGTCAAAATGCGGTCTTTTTCTTCGACGCCCTGCGGGGTCGTTCCCTCGCTGGGGCACGCACTACCGGGGGTGTCGCTGCGCTTACCCCCGGCTAACGCCTGCGACCGCTCCGCGGTCAATTTGCGGAATCGAAAACGGTCACCTCGATGTGACGAGCCCGGAAGGTCAGCGCGAGGGCGAGCGGTTCATGGAGCGCTAGTTAGTGCTGCACACGTTCGCGAGAACTTCACATGCGGTTGCTGCCGCCTGGAATTGGGCTCCGCCGAAGGCTGGTGCTGCAAATTCACCTGTGCCCCACTTCACAAGCAGCCCAGCCTCGCCAGAGGCCCAAACTCTCCAGTCTCCCAGCTTGGTCTGGCCTAGCCTACTGCCGGGACAGCACTTTGATCTTGCCGTTGATTGGCATCAGACTGGGCCTGAACGGGTGCACTTTGTTGCTCGCCGGATTTGGCGGCTGCTTCGGCACTCTCCGGTTCCAATTTGACGACCAATACAGCGCAGTGTGCTAACCTGGTGACGCGCTCTGCGGTGGAACCCAACACCAGGCGACTAAGGCCGGTGCGTCCATGGCTGCCCACGACAATCAACTCTGCCCCCAGTTCATCAGCACGATCGGCAGTGATCTGCCCTGGATCGCCG
>DNPC01000297.1 GCA_003501565.1 Planctomycetaceae bacterium
TGGCGACCGGTGCCGACGCGATTCTATCTCACCCAACCAGTGTGACCGGTGGCTTGGGCGTCATACTCAACGTCTATAACATGGAACTGACGCTGAGCCAATTCAATATTGAGGCAATCCATGTCAAAGCCGGCGAGTCGATCGATATCGCTTCACCGGAGCGGATGATGGAAGCAGAAGAGCGTGAGACGCTGCAGGCGATGGCCGATTCCTTCCACCGTCGGTTCCAAGGTCAGGTACGCGCCGCCCGTCCACAGCTTTCGGGCGGAGCGGATGAAACGCTGTTTGATGGTCGTGTGTTTACGGGCGTGCAAGCCGCCGAGTTGGGATTGGTCGACCAGACCGGATACCTGGACGATGCTGTCGCGTTAGCGCGCAACATGGCCGGAATGCCGGAAAGCAGTCCTGTTATCATGCTGCGTCGAGACAACGACCGTGCTCACACGTTACATGATGTTACGCCGACGGGCGGCATGAACTCGTTATTTCCAATTAAGATCCCGGGAATGGACCGTGCGGAACTTCCCACATTCCTTTATATGTGGCAACCGGAGCCGAGTCTTGGCTCCGCTGCCAGTCAGTAGCCAGCCAGTAGCCAGCCACACGCCTTATTCGTTGTTTTTGAGCTAGCGGTGGTCGTCTGCCAGTCTACCGAACAAGCACTTGCCCTACCGCCTGGCTGTCTGGCCAATAGGTAAGTACGTAAGTGTTTCTTCCGTCAGCTACGATGATATCCCGATTGACACCCGTCGCGATTGGCTTCGATGCAATGATGGGTTCCAGATGCAATTTGTGTTGTCCCGCGGGCAACTCCAGTCGAGCAACTTGAATCTCGCGTGGTAACAGCCCCCAGCACCTCGTATCTGCCTTCTCGGTCGCTTCCCAGGCAACACCTGCGGCATCCAGCAAGACCGACGTTAGTTCGCTTGTACTGCTCAGCCGGTCTTTGGCTGCGTAAACGGCGCCTTTCTTGACGATCCGCCTGGCTACCGCTCGAGCGATCGTTTTCGGCATGTTCGCTTCAAGTGTCTTGCTGGCAAGCGCCCCCAAGTCACTGACTGGCAGCGTTGTTGTAGCTGCTAGCCCCGCAACGGATACTCCCACAAGATCAAATGGGCGCGGCGGAGTCACGATGTGCGGGACTTTTACTGGGGCAAGCGTCGGCGGAACGCTGTACTCACCGACAGACGAAACAATCTGATCAGCCAGCAATAGTGCTTGACTGGTCACTTCGGCACGCCGCGTTTCTTTTACTGGTCCCCGGCCGACTAGGGCAAAGACGTACACCACTCCGTTGCCCGGCTGACTGTGCCGCCCGCGCGTCACACGATCAAGGTCTTGAGAGAAGTCAAAACCTGGCTCAAGTAAGCTTGCCCTGTGGTACATCCGCCCAGCATCATCGTAATTTGCATGGGTTGCCTCTTTCAGGACGCCGCGCAAATACGGTGCAAACGCTGGTAAGCAGTAGTCATACTGAGGTTGGGTATCGGCTTCATCTTGCAGCTCGTTGTGTCGGCTCATCACCAACTGTTCGTGCATTCGAAGCGTCTGTAGCGAGTAGCTTTCAGCGTCAACGCCGTCAGAAAACACGCTGCACAGCGTCAAGAAAACTCCGATCAGCATCCGTTCGTAGTCTTCGCCACGATACGTCGAGCGGGAGTCGTCCGTCACCAGTGAGGCAGTCTGCCCTATCACATCCGAAGAGCGTTGGGCTTCCCACGAGTCGCGTACGCTACGCAGTCGGGACTCAGCTTGCTCTGGTCGACCAGCAAACAGATCAACCAGTGCGAGGTCTAGCTCGACTACCGAGCTATCGCCCTTCGGATCGGCCGCCAGTTTGTCGAGTTCAAGCTGCGCCCCGGTGAGATTGTTCGCATAGAAGTGTCCGCGCGGACTTGCCAGCCGGCTTGCGTGGGTAGAACAGCCCAGCTGCACAGCCAAGAGCAGGAAACATGCGCCAGCACTAAATGCGAAGCGTCTCATATAGATAGCCACGGGCGAGCGAGTCTAACGTCCGGGCGGAAACAGACTGTAGTTAGCCAGCTTGCCGAGCGGAGATTTGTGGTAACCCTTGCTGATTTCGGCCTGTTCTTTGGTGTAAGCCCCCGATTGCACGTCGACCAATTCGAGCGTCAACAGGTAGTCCCGCTGTGACGACTTGTTCCGGTCGGTTGTACCGCTGGTTAGCTTTGCGAAAAGCAAGTAGTCAACTGGTTGGCCATCGCGCTCAAGTATTCCGGTGAGCAGCCGCATCCCCTGGGGATCAAGCAGTTCATCGGGCCGGAGCCGGGTCTTGGAGAGTGCGACATCAACCATCCGCTTACTGATGGCAGTGAACTCGTCGCTGCGATTGATCCGAGCATCAATCAGTTCGTAGAGATGCGATTTGAAATCGCCAAGTTCCTCCGAACTTTGGTTTTCAACGCCAACAAAACACACGCGTCGTGGCAGCAACGTACCATCGGGCGCAACCGCCAGCGATCCGGCAGAACTGTGGCAGGCTCCAAGCAGACGGCCGACGGATTCTTCAACCAGCGGCTTGTAGACGGCACTGCCTGCGGAGTGGCTACCGACCATGTCCGCATCGTTGGGCTTTAGCAAGTGACCATATTGGTAACCGCGACATCCAACGATGGCGATCAAGCTCAACAATAGACTCCAACGAAATAGCATTGTGTCCGTCCCTTGATTGCTAGCAATTAAGCCTGCCCGATTCCGTGCAGTGCCTTGTTGCTCATCGTCCTACGCGGCACCTTGTCCCCAGTCGATTTGCGGATAGTTTGCCGCCGAACGACGTAACGGGCTGATCCAATCGCGGAACGTTGAGCGTTCTCGTGAGTTGCCAAATCACGAGGATCAACGATTGATCGGAACCATGTCACTGCGGTTTGCGCTGGACGAAGTTCGGACTTCTGGGCTGTGCTGAGGCGGAGCTTGATTTTGAACTCCTGGTACGGGACCAGACTGTCCCCACGAATGCACTTGAACGCCCAGCGATTGTGTTGGGCCCTGGCGGGCGGCCGAAATCCGCTGCGGCGCTTTAGCCGAATCAGTGTTACTGTGCGCTCGAGGACCACCGTCGTACTTCGGCGGTAACTCACCCGTAACTTCGGTCAAGCGGCGTTGATACCAGCTGACACTGGTGTTGGTTGGTGTGGATCCCGAAACGGCACTTGCTGTCCTGACAGTGGCCGATCCTTGATTTCCATCTGCCGATGCGAGACGCACGGCACTGGCGGCAAGAGGTGAGTACGCCGACAAATCTTCTGGGGCTCCGTTGGCCAACCATCGATTCCAAGATACTTGTAGATTGCCAATCGAGTTATACAAGTATACCTTTTTGAGCGCGGCCGGCCAATTGTTGCTTGCCATTCCACGATCGATGAACTCCACGAATTTCCTCGGCCCAGCTTGATCGATCAAGAACTGAACAACAGAATGCCCCTGGGCGTACAGTGGCATAATATCATCGGGATAGTCTTCCAGTCGAAACATATAGTTGAACGGAAGCCCGCGGCCCGTCTTGAGAAAGTTCTTGAGGTGACCACGGTGCTTGCTCTTTTCACTTTCATGTTCGACGGTCGTACAGGCTCCTTCATCGGCCCATCGCGGCATGTAATTGCCGTGCCGACAAAAGTGACTGGCGAA
>DNPC01000661.1 GCA_003501565.1 Planctomycetaceae bacterium
GCCCAAGTGCAGGCATCAATACGAGATAACGCCCGGGAATACTAATGTACGTCGACAGCGTGGGGCCTTTGGTGCCAATGCCTTCCTTGATGACTTGCACCAACACTTCATCGCCACGTTTGAAGACTTCCTGAATCGGTGGCTTAAACTTCGGGCGAGTGCTTCGGAAGTTGCGTCGGCGACGTGAGCGTTGCCGTTCCTCTTCTTCCTCAGCCTCTTCGTTTTCCATGATCTCTTCTGGGTCATAGCCAGCTTGCCGAAAGTACTGAGGCTCGACGTCACTGATGTGCAAAAAACCATTTCGGCCGACACCGAAATCAACGAACGCAGCTTGAATACTTGGCTCGAGATTGACGATCTTGCCCTTGTATATGTTGCCGGCGTAGTTGTTCTGACTCGCCCGTTCGGTGTACAGCTCTTCCAGAATATTGTCTTCCATGATCGCAATCCGGCATTCCTCCGGTTGCGACACATTAATCAACATTTCTTGTTTCATAAGACTGCTTCCTTGTAAGTAATTCTCCGCCGCAGCCTACTGAAGCGTGCTCCAGTGTAAAGCTGGCTGGGCGTCTGTGGTTAACCATCACCTGAATTAGGCGATGCATTGTTTTGTTTAGGCACTGACGCTACCTGTTCTGCTTCAGCGCGTTCGTCACGTGACGAGATTGTTTTGTTGGTTTTCGATTCTGGGGGGCGCAACACAACCTGAGTACGTACGAGCGTCGTCCCCGACTCGAGCAGATCACCAAGCCCAAGATGTTCGAGTAATTCGCTCGGGCGGAGCATCGCGCCGTCGGTGACTGGCAAGTCGAAATAAAGCTTTCCATCGTCGAGCCGCAGTGCGAAATACTCGGAATTCGTGTCGCAAGTAATCGTTTTCTTCTGGTCGCGTTCGACTTCGATCATTCCAGCCCGAAGCACTTCATCGATCCGCTGCGCGAGTTCGGACTGCTGCGCGGGATCGATTTCGACGCTGTATTGGGCCGATTCGACTTTCGCTTTTCCCAGCTTGTACTGTGGAGACTGCAGGTTTAGTAGTTGCATCCCCTCGGGCATTTGTTCACGTATCCTGCCTTCGATATCATCCAATGAGAATTCGCCGACAATTTCAAGCTCGACAACTTCATTCAGCGCCTCGATGCCCAAAGCGAGTGCTGAGGGAAAGCTGATCCGTGGTTTGGGGTGGAAGCCTTCGCTAAAGGCCAGTTGTAAATCGGCGCGTCGTAGCAAGCGTTCCCAGACGCGGGCCAAGTCACGGTGACCAATCCATCGCAGGTCTCCCTGCTTGGTGAAATGGATGCGGAGGCGGGTCTTCGACATTCCTTAAACCTCTTGGTCCAGCTCGGGGAGTGTTTCCGCAAACCAGGAATTGATAAACAAGTCAATTTCCCGTGCCGTTAGTAGCTCGCCAACACGTTGCGCGAGCTGCACACAATCGGCGTAGTTGGTTGATCGGATGGCTTGTTTGACAGCCGGTAGTGCCGCCGGAGGTGCCGAGAGAGTTGTGACGCCCATTCCGATCAGCAACAGCGCAGTACTTGGCTGGGCGCTCATTTCCCCACAGACACTCAGGCCAACGCCAGCCTCAAGAGCGATATCTACGCTGCGGCGGATTAGCCGAAGCACAGCAGGGTCGTGTCCGGTGTACAGGTCCGCGACGTACTCATTGCCCCGATCTACCGCCATCGTGTATTGAATTAAATCATTGGTTCCGATGCTGATAAAATCCACTTCGTCTACGAAGTGTTCGAGCATCATGACCGCGGCGGGGACTTCAACCATCATCCCAACCTCGATACGTTCCGCCAGATTTAGGCCTTCCTCTTCCAGGTCGTCGATTACCTGCCGCAGTACCAGTCGAGCCGTCCTTAATTCGTGGAGAGTCGTTACAAGCGGAAACATAATTCGAAGGTTGCCACCTACGCCGGCTCTCAACATCGCGCGAAGCTGCCGCCGGAACATTTTGGGTTGCCGCAATGACAACCGGATGCTCCGTAGACCCAAGAACGGATTGGACTCAGCGTCGGTAAGCACAACCGAACTGATCTTGTCGGCACCTAGGTCAAGTGTCCGCATGATGACCGGACGCTCACCGAGTGCCTCGACGACGGACCGATAGTCTTCGTATTGTTCTTCTTCGGTCGGCTCGGTTTCTTTGCCCAGATACAAGAATTCTGTTCGATAAAGGCCCACGCCTTCGGCGCCGCGACTCAGACAAGGTTGGACTTCGCTGGGAAACTCAATATTCGCAAGCAGCTCGATTTTGTGGCCGTCTTGGGTTTCCGCCGGTAGGTCCCGCAGGCCGCCCAGGCGTTCTGCGCGGCTCGAAGAGGCGGCTTGCTGCCTGCGATAATCATCTACGACCTCTTCGGTGGGTTGCAGAATGACGCAACCGGTGAAGCCATCGATGATAATGTCGGCGTTGGACTCGATTCGATGCAGGAAACTCCCGACTCCCACCACTGCAGGCAGCTCCATGCCGCGAGCGACAATTGCCGTGTGTCCTCCCGGACCACCAACCTCTGTACAGAAGCCGAGGACTTTGTCTGGGTCCAAGTTAGCTGTTTCGCTTGGCGTAAGATCCCGGCTCAGCAATATGCTCTGCCCATCACCTGAGGTCTCGTCGAGAGGATGGCCACCGAGAGCCTCTAGGAGCGTACGTTCCACATCACGGATGTCTGTCGCGCGTTCGCTCATGGCCGTTGAGCCCATGTTGCGGAATGCTTGTGAATAGCGATTGAGAACGGATGAGACAGCGAATTCGGCGCTGTAGCAGTCGTCTTCGATCAAGCGATTCCATTCGGCCGTAAGATTGGGATCCTGCAAGATCCCTTGATGGGCGGAGAAGATAGCGCCGATCTGTTCACCCAAGTTGCTGGCGGACCGCTGGCGCTGTGCGTCGAGGCGAGATTTCGCGTCCTCAATTGCACTTTTCAGCCGAGATTTTTCGTTGTCGCGGTCCGATTTAGGGATTTGCGATCGAGTGATTCGATATCCTTCTCGGTCAAGGATCAGTGCCTTGCCGATTGCAACTCCTG
>DNPC01000472.1 GCA_003501565.1 Planctomycetaceae bacterium
CAAATCAAGCAGAAGGCGGGGCGATTGTTCCCTAAAGCGGTTGAGGCTTGGCTGGCAGGAGATCTGGAGTTCTTCCCACACCGCCTGCGGGTCAACCTCCAGCCACCCAAGAACCCGGCTGATGCAGTTCGGTGGAACGAGCAACTAAGTGCGGCGGCCAAGCCAAACGGCGGTAAAGGGTATCACGTTGTGTATCAGCGACAGCGAAAACGCTGGACCGGCGACAACGACTATCCTTCGGACGTTCTGCTCGACACGCTGGACGACGTTGCCGCATGCTCGGGAAAGCTCGGCGAACTGAGAACACTGCGCCGCAGCGTAGATCTGATTCGCAGCCGAACAGACAAGCTCGATTCATGGCTTGTGAAAAACTGGCGACGCGTACTGAAGGCGTCTGACGATATCGCGGCTTTGCTAACAATCGTAGCGTTCTTACAGGACAACCCACGTCCGGGATGCTACGTCAGAGAACTGCCGATCGCTGTTTCCACCAAAACCGTCGAACGCCATAAATCGCTACTCCAAGACTGGTTGGACCTGACTCTGCCGCCTGAGCAAATCGATTTCGCGGCCCTCGACAACTTCGAAATGCGTTACGGATTCGCTCGTCCCAGGCGACACTATCTATTGAGATTGCTTGATCCGGACTTGGTTGTGAAAGCACAGCTTCCCGCGTCGGAGCTTTCGATGCCTGCCGCTTCGATCAGCAAACTGGCCATCCACCCCCAAAACGTCTGGGTGATCGAGAACAAGGTCACGTTGCTTGCACTGCCGGAGCTTAAAGATTCCGTTGCGCTGGGTGGAAGCGGCAATGATCTATCTCAGTACGAGCAGATCGAGTGGCTGGTACATCCTCGGCCTGACGGACGACTGCGATACTGGGGCGATATTGACGTGGAAGGGTTCGAGATTCTCGCCCGATTCAGACGCGTGTTCCCGAGTGCGACCAGTTTCCAGATGGATATCGAAACGCTGAACCGACATCGCAGCCTTTGCATCCCCGGCAAGGGACAGACTCCCGAAACACCTCCTGGTCTAACCGCCAGCGAACAAGCCGCCTTTGAAATCTGCCGCTCTCAGAACATCCGCCTCGAGCAAGAAAGAGTACCGTTTCCAGCCATAGTGGAGCGGTTGTAGGCATGCTGATGCGAATACTCTCGCTTAACGGCTAGCCGAAGGCGACTGAGTGCCTGTAGGTCGCAACAAGTTCAAATTCATCTCTACCTGAGTTTCTCAAGCCTTCAGGTCCGCTATTCACCTCGTTTGGGGCTGCTGGCGCTGCGTCAGAGCAGCATTTTGCCATCCTGCAAGTAAGATGGGAGGTGATGTGCCTGTCAACATCGACTATTGCCGACGGTTTCCACCCGCAGCATTAATCTCAATCGCGGACAGCAAAAGAGCAAAAAGATGGCAAGCAAAACATAGGTTTGCGAAAACAAGCATTTTTTTGCCCATCATCTTTTTGCCAATGACGCTCAACCGGCCTACGAGGTTGGGGCTTCCTCCGTCGGCGGAACAAAACGCCCAGCAACGAAAACGTTCACATGCGATCACCACAGCTCACTTCGCCTGACGCGCCACTGCGGTGCTTAATGGTGCAACCCAAATTCGAAGAATCCAACTATTGGAACTTCGTTGAAGGTGCGCGTGCGGTGGGCGCTAAGGCTACCGCTCCGCCGCTGGGGCTGTTGACGGTGGCCGGATTACTGCCGGAGCAGTGGGACATCAAGCTTGTCGACCTCAACGTCGGGCCACTTTCGGATGAAGACTGGGAGTGGGCTGAGGTCGTCTGCACCGGTGGCATGTTGCCACAACAACCTGGTACGCTCGACATTGTTCGCCGCGGAGTCGCCAGTGACAAATACGTCGTCGTGGGCGGGCCCGACCCCACCAGTCAACCCGACATCTATGCAGAGGCGCACGCAGTTGTCACCGGTGAAGGTGAGGCATCTATCCCCTTGTGGCTAGATAGCTGGCGGGCAGGCCAGCCGACGGGGCAGTTTGATCCCCAGTCGACCGTCGATGTAACGCAGAGCCCGATCCCAAAGTTTGAACTCATCCGCTTTGAAGACTACTTGCACGTCGGCCTTCAGACGTCGCGGGGTTGCCCGTACAACTGCGAATTTTGCGATGTCATCGAACTATTTGGCCGCAAACCCCGCGTGAAAACACCTGATCAGTGGCTGGCCGAACTGGAGCATCTATACACACTGGGGTACCGAGGCTGGATCGACATCGCGGATGACAACTTTATTGGGAACCGACTCAAGATCCGGCCCATCTTGGAAGCCACCGAACAATGGGCAAAGGAGCACAAGTATCCGTTCATTTTTTCGACCGAAGCCAGCGTGAATCTCGCCGACGACGACGAACTGCTGCGACTGATGAGCGAATGCCAGTTCAAGTACGTGTTCCTAGGGATTGAGACACCCGACCCAGACGTGTTAGCTCAAACACAGAAACGCATCAACACCGTGCGGCCGCTGGTTGATCGCGTCAACAAGATCTACGCAGCCGGTATTTCGGTCACCGCCGGCTTCATCATGGGATTTGACTCCGAAACCGATTCCGTCGATGAAGTCTTAGGAGATTTCATCGAAGATAGCAGCATCATTCTGGCGATGGCGGGCTTGTTGTTTGCGCTGCCGAATACACAGTTAACGCGGCGGCTGATGCGGGAGAAACGACTGATCTCCCATAATCACGAGTGGATTACCGATGAAGATGCGCCCGAGTATCGCATGCACGTCACGACGGGCGTTGATCAGACAATCGGCGGATTGAACTTCGTGACCAAGCGAGATCGCGTCGAAGTCTACAATGACATGTATCGTCTCATCGATCGCATCTATTCTCCGCGGGCCTTTATGGATCGCGTTCTGGAAACGACTCGACGTCTACAGATGAACCCCAAGCATCGGCCCAATTGGTGGGAGGCCAAACGCATGCTCCGTGGATTTATCAGTGTCTCGACCAGCCTACTTGCTAATCACGAGTCGCGTTGGCTCTACCTTCGAAACGCTTGGAAAACCTTCTGGATGGGCCCTGCCAAGTTTGAATTTGCGCACACGGTGATGGGTTCCTTTCTACATTTCCGGCGCCAAACACAGGCCATACAAGCGGGACTGCTGCGCGGCGTTCAATACGCAAAACACGAGGCCACTTATCCACGCAGCGTTGCAGACGCGGAAGAAGGATTCAGCCATGCCGAACGACGACTGCCTATCGTTGCTGGCAAAGACTAAGAGCTCCGCACGCCCACGTCGCGACTGCAGAGCAACGGTCAATCGTCGAAATAGAGATCAAGCACATCGCCGTAGTAGCCTCCTAACCGGCTGCCAACACCCTCTTCGAGATAGGACCTGATCATACCGCCGACGAAAGTCTCTTCGGGTAGATCCGCAATTCGCCTCTCAAGTTCATCTCGCTGCTCTGGCGTCATATTCTCCAATCGCTCCTTCAATCGCTGCCGCTCAGCCCCAGATTCACTGGCCTCGAACAACAGCTGCAACTTCGCCAATTCACCGGCGTCTAGCCAGAATAAGTCACATCGCTGGCAATAATCGATTGCAAATGACGCCGCACCCGAGTTCTTCTGCCGACGTTGCATCGACGACCGACACTTAGGGCACTTTGCAACGCTCGTCGAGTCGCCTGCGTGCGGGTTATCCTTTGCGGCTCGCAACTCTGCTTGGAAGTCAGCAGGCTGGTATTCTCGACGAGTCTTGATGGCACGTAGCCTCTCGGTCGACAGCAAGTGTCCACCACACCGCTGGCAACCGTAGACGTTGATCCCCTCATATTCGACCCGATCTAGTGAGGTCGGACATCTTGGACATTCCATAGTCGGCTCGATCCTGGTGGAGTCTCTCTAACCACAACGCAATTGTATCAGCTCAGATATACTGGCTGAGGAAACAACGATCCCAGGCGCGGAACGAAACGCTACAAGGAGACCTTTTGTGATTCGACGAATGGTGACTGCCGCAATTCTGATATCGACGCTGACCTCCAATTCCGAAGCACAGACCGCCACACTTGATGTTCCGTACATTGCGGCCGGGCACGCTCGGCAGAAGCTCGACATCTACACTCCCAGCGAAGAACAAGCGAAGCCAGATGCGGGTTGGCCGGTCATGTTTTGGATTCACGGTGGCGGATGGCAGACAGGTGATAAATCGAATGTGCACTTAAAGCCTAAGGTACTCTGCGGGCGCGGGATGGTTTTTGTTAGCACGAACTATCGACTGCTACCCGAAGTTACCATGCAGCAGTTGACGTCTGACGTTGCTCAGTCGCTCGCGTGGACCCAGAAGCACATTTCGGCCTACGGCGGCGACCCTAGCCGCATTGTGGTTGCCGGTCATTCTGCAGGCGCACAGCTTGCCGCCCTTATGTGTATAGATCACTCCTGGATCCGCACGGCGGGTGGGACGGCGAAGAGCTTCATCGGCTGTGTACCCGTTGATGGTGACACCTACGACATCCCTAAAATCATCGCCACCGCCGAGCTGCGGGCCGCTCTTTACGGTTTCGGGCAACCGACGTTCGGACACAGGCAGAAGTTTGGCAACGACCCTCGTCTGCACACTCGCTTTTCGGCCGTTAATCACATTGAAACAAACAAGGCGATGATCCCGCCTTTTTTGACGCTCTATTTCTCGGGAAACCCAGAGACGCTCGCCCAGGCGCGGCGACTCGATGAAGCCCTCAAAGCTGCTGGCGTTTCATCCCAACGATTCGGGAAGGCAGCAACGAACCACCGGCAACTCAATGCCGACCTTGGGAACCAGGATGATGAAGTGACTGAGCGCTTTTTCGCGTTCCTTGACAGAGTCCTGGCAGCAGAAAAGTCCAGGTAACCGCTCGGTAGCCTTGCTTGCTAAACGCAACACGACGCCTCGGCGCGAACATTTTCGACAATTCCCGGTTCGGTTCGAATTGGGCGGGGACATTTAGCTCGATTGTCCGCTCTAATAGACGAAATCGAAGCGAACCAACAGTCGCTTCGCCCACCCCAGATAGTGCTGAAGGAACGGCACTTCCCCGCCAGTGATTGCTGGCAAAGTTTCATGAAGAAACAACGCAAGCATCAACGGCATCCCGATCCGGCTGGCGAAAACGATACTTCGCCGCGAAACACCGGATCCTAGTGCTTCCCCAGTAGCCTGTGGTATGTTTATGCGGCAATGTTTCACACCCTGCGAGTGTGAACTTTAGGCATAGTCGTGCGTGTATTTCCTTATGCCGATTGACCGCGAAGCGGCTCCGGTGAAGTCAAAACGACGACACGATGTCATTCCCTAGCTGCGGCAGCGTCCATTTGCAAAGCGACGAATAAGTTGGGTACAGGTATGTTTCACAGAGTTGGCCCTGCCAAACCGGTCTGGGCGAGGATTTCGACGGCCCTGGTTGTCGTAACGGCGACTTTACTTGTTGGCTGCGACAGTGAGGACCCAATTCGTGTCTACACGGTGTCCAAGGCCGATGTCAAAAACGACCGAACGACCATCGCCAATGACAGCGAGTCCCAGTCAGCTGAAAGACGCATGTTGGGTGCTATCTTGCCCAGCGATGATGCTGCATGGTTCTTCAAGCTCTCAGGGGATGTTGATCAGGTCGACAAGCAAAAGGATAGCTTTCGTAGCATCGTAGGTTCGGTGAAATTCGAGGATAGCGGAGTTCCTGATTGGGATGTTCCCGAAGGCTGGCGGAGTCAACGCGGCGAAGGAATCACGTTCGCACGCCTACGTCACGAGTCCACAGGACTCGAGGCCACCGTAACCAGTTTGCCGATCCCCGCACGCTACGCGGGCGCTAAAGGCTGGCAAGACTACATCTTGGTGAATGTAAACCGCTGGCGTGGACAACTCTCGCTATCGGATCAAGAGTGGGATGCCATGTCGGAAGATCTGGACGAATTCGAAGAACTCTCCGTCCCTCAGCGGCCTGCTTACTTTGTCAGTCTGGTTGGAAAGGGCTCGGGCGGGATGCGTCCACCTTTCGCCAGCATGGCGGGCAGTATGTCGCAGTCGCCGCAGCCGCCATCGCCCCCTCCAGCTTCCGATCCTCGTCCACAGGCAGCTCCCCCCAGCGTTACTCCCGGCCCATCGAGTGATTTCAAATTCGATATCCCCGAGTCATGGACCGAAGAGGAACCAAAATCACGGATGCGACTCGTCCAGATGTCCGTCGCGGGAGAGAACGAGCTGTCTGCCGAACTCACGATCTCTCGGGCTGGCGGATCAATTGAGATGAACATGTCGATGTGGCTGAGCCAGGTCGGACAGACCAGTTCCGAGAAGGAAGTCAGCTCAGTGATCGAGGCTGCCGAAACGGTTACGGTGAACGGCGCTGACGGCAAGCTTTACACGGTCGCTGGAACCGAAGGAAAGACGATTTTGCTCACGGAAGTCGCTGGCGAAGCTCAGCAGTCCGTGTTCATCAAGCTGCTCGGCGATTCAGAAGTTGTCGAAGCGCAACGCGATGCCTATGTCGAATTCATAAAATCACTCACGTGGTAAACACACAACTACACCAAAGCGGACCAATTCCGCCCTTTGTAGGAAGTCTCCAATGGCAACCGGTACTGTAGCCAATACCAACGCTCGCGCTGAAAGCACGTTTGGTCCCCTCGCGATCTTGAAAGCTCTTGGTTCGCTCAAGCTGACTGTCACGCTTTTCGGGCTAGCAATCTTCATCATCTTCGTCGGAACCATCGCCCAGGATGACTTGGATCTGGCGTCGGTAAAGCGTCAGTTCTTTACCTGCTGGATCGCGATGATCCCCTTTGATGTGTTCGCGCCTCGAACGCTGTTCCCGCACGACGGGCTGTACCTAGAGAATTTTGGCTTTTACTTTCCCGGTGGAGCTTCAATCGGCCTGCTGCTACTGATCAACTTGATCGCCGCCAAAGCAACTCGATTTGGCATTCATGCGTCCGGTGCACGACTCGCCGGTGGTATTCTCGTTAGTCTGCTGGGAGCCGCACTCATCACGCTAGTCGTCATGAGCGGACACACGACCGACGGCCTGCAAGGCAAGCCACCGATAGAGTACGGCGTCGTGTGGACTGCGTCCAAAGCTGGATTGGTGCTGCTGGCCATAGCCCTCACGGCCTGTGCATTCACATCGCGAATACCAAAACTCGGCCGAGTCGTCGGAGGTGTTTCGGGCGCCTTGCTGCTTGTGCTGTGCGGCTACTTGCTTGCCAACCCAGCTGTCAGCCTAGATACGCCTGGTTTGCGGATCGTTTGGCAATTGGTCAAGGCAACGGTTGCCTCTTCAGTGCTACTGGTAGGCCTAATCGCAATATTTGGGAACCGCGGCGGAAACGTTCTGATTCACCTGGGCGTCGGCCTTCTGATGGTCGGCCAGTTCGTCTTTGGAGACCGGCAGATCGAACAACGGATCGGGTTGGCGGAAGGCGAAAGCACCAACCTAGTTGTTATCGAAAGCGAAATTGAGATTGCGCTAATCGATGTCTCCGACCCCAACGAAGACAAAGTTTACGCGATCGGCGAACCGCTCATTCGTCGCTACGAAGAATCCGATGAATTGATCGAGTCGCCAGAGTTGCCAGTCAGCGTACGTGTCATCGACTGGATGCAGAACAGCAAACTTGTTCCGATCGGTGGCCCCAACAACTCAGAAGAAAACACGAAAAAGCCTAAGGTGCAGGCCACTGCAGGTCTGGGCCTGACTGCCTACGCTGTACCTCGCAAGCTGATCGGCGGTGCAATCATGGATGATCGCAATATTGCGTCCGCGTATGTTGAACTGATCGACAAGGAATCGGACGAATCGCTGGGCACTTTTTTGCTAAGCCAATACGTCAACGACATCGGCAATCTGACCGTTGCAGGCGGTGCCAATGAGTTTGATCGGGTCGAAATCGACGGAGTTCCCTATGACATCGGACTCAGATTTCGTCAGCTACGCAAGCCGTACGATGTAAAACTCGAAGACGTGCAACGCATCGACTACTCCGGCACAGAAACACCCCGTGATTACTCGTCACGCATTGTCATTACTGATCGCGAAACCGGTGAAAGCCAAGCTGGTAAGACATGGATGAACAACCCGATTCGCTATCGTGGCGAAACGTTCTACCAAAGCCGTTACAACATGGTAGGCGGAGTTGAGACAACGGGTTTGCAAGTGGTTAAAAACGCTGGCTGGGTCATTCCCTACGTCTGCTGCATGATGGTAGCAGTAGGAATGCTCGCACATTTCACCAATACCTTCGTGAGGTTTGCCAGTCGCCACGCACGAGGTGCCTTGCCTGGTATGAACCTCTTTGCCAACAAGAAATCGAGTATTTTGGACTGGTTGGCAGGTGTAGCAATGCTCGGTTTCTGCGCGATCGTCGCGCTCTTGTTCGCCATGCCGAAGACCTACGAACGCGGGCAAGTCGATTGGGGACAACTGGCTACCCTGCCCGTTCAGCACGAAGGCCGCATCAAGCCGCTGGATACCGTTGCCCGCAACGTGCTGCAAGTGATCGCCCAACCTACTTTTGGCGCCACACCAAAAATCGAAGATGCAGACGGCAATCGGCACGAACCAAGCGAGTGGATCTTGAGCGTGATGGCTGGCCTCGATTGGGTCGACGACGTGAAGATCTTCCGCATCTACTCTCAAGAGATGCGAGACCTATTTGACCTCGAGCAAAAACGCAAGGGCTACCGCTACGCCTACTCGGAATTGCGCCCGAAGCTACCTGAATTCCAAGCTGAAGTAGCCAAGTTGCGGGAGAAGGGTGGCGAGGATTTGAATCAGTACGAAGAACGTGTCGCTGGCGTTCACAGGCAACTGAACCTGTACGATTTGATCCGATACAGCTATCAGCTGCCACCGCTAGCCGATCCGATGTCACTCCAAACAGAAGAAGAGCAGCGTGCGTTCATGGGGCAACTCATGGAAGTTGCACAACTCATGGAGCGATTGGAACAAGGTGGACCTCCCTCGATGATCCCACCCAAGGGAGACGCTACCAAAGAAAACTTGGTCGCCGCAAAGTGGCAAACTTTGGGGCCAGCAGTGTTTGGCAGCCTGATGTCGCAACTTGGATTACAGTCCGGCCAGCGAAGCCCGGCTTTGTTGCCACTTGACGACCTTTTCACCGCTTTGCGGGACGGCGATGCGAAAGCAATCAACGACAAAGCCTCTGCGTATCGCAAGGTAGTCGCAGGACTACCACTGGCCGAAGTACACATGGATAAGGCCGCGAGCGAAAGCTGGCTCAATCGCTTCAATCCAACCGCTCAGGGTGTAGTACTTTACTTATTGGCTGCGGTTATGGGGTTGGTTGGCTTTATGCTGGTCGTTGCCGACCGAGGTCACACGATGCAGCGTGCAACGTTCTGGTTGCTGGTGGGTGTTTTTGTGATCCACACCATTGCGATCATTGCCCGTATCTACGTGTCTGGCCGTGCACCGGTGATCAATCTATATTCGTCTGCGGTGTTCATCGGCTGGGCCTGTGTGCTGCTCGCTCTGGTTTGCGAGTGGATTTACCCGCTGGGCATTGCCAATCTGATGGCCGCTCTGATCGGTGCGTCGACACTGAGTGTCGCTCGCGGCCTGGATACTTCCGATACGCTTCACGTGCTGCAGGCCGTCCTGGATACACCATTCTGGTTGTCGACACACGTGATTACAGTCACAGCGGGCTACGCCGTCACATTTCTGGCGGGTTTCATCGCACTTGGCGCCCTAGTACACAGGGTAGTCGTTGCCTTCGATAGTTATCCACCCGGCGAGGCTCCTAAACAAAGCCGAGATGTCCAAGACGTCTTCTACCGAATGACGTACGGTGTCCTGTGCTTTGCGATTTTCTTTAGCTTTGTAGGTACAGTTCTTGGAGGACTATGGGCCGACGATAGCTGGGGCCGATTCTGGGGCTGGGATCCGAAGGAAAATGGCGCGCTGATGATCGTGATGTGGAACGCTCTAATCCTGCACGCTCGCTGGGATCGGATGGTGGGGATGCGGGGCTTCGCAATCCTCGCCGTGCTTGGCAACATCGTAACGGCGTGGAGTTGGTTTGGCACGAACCAGCTTGGCATCGGCCTGCACAGCTACGGCTTTACCAGTGCCGCTCTCATAACTCTAGTTGCCTTTGTCAGCTTCAACCTCATTTGCGTCGCAGCGGCACTGGTGATTACGTATGCTCAAGGCGCCAGCAATCGCATTGCGAAGTCGTAGCAAACTGCAGCACGGATTCCTGCACCTTCAACTGCGGATCGAAACGATCAGCAGTTAGCAGTATCAACTTCGCGGATAGCAATCTTGGCCGAACAAACTGATCAACCGCGATCGTTCCGCGGTCACGTGCTTGTGCTATTGGCGGCCGTGATGTGGAGCACGAGCGGGCTGTTCGCCAAGGCGCCTTGGTTCGACGGTTGGCCAGAAGAGTCCCGGGGCATGATGCTCGCGTTTTGGCGAAGCGCTTTTGCGGCCGTTATCTTGGTGCCTCTTATCCGCCGTCCTTGCTTCCGCTGGCCAATGATTCCCATGGTGCTGTGCTTTGCGGTAATGGTTGCCAGTTTCATGTCCGCGATGGTCTACGGTCCAGCCGCGAATGCTATCTGGTTCCAGTACCTAGCTCCCGCTTGGGTCCTGATCTTTGGCGTCAGCTTGGGCATTGAGTCCATCACGCGATCTGACGGCTGGATGATCGGCTGCTGTATTTATGCCGTACTCATGATGCTCGCCTTCGAAATGAACCGCGGTAGTAATGTGTTCGCCAGCGCAATGGGCATTCTCTCAGGACTGAGCTTTGCGGGGGTCGTACTGTCGATGCGGGCCTTGCGCGGGGTAGACCCTGCTTGGCTAATCACACTTAACCACTCTGCAACGGCGTTGATCCTACTACCTTGGATTTGGAACACAGAGGGAAGCGTCTCAACGGGCAGCTATTTCGCGCTGGCCATGTTTGGCATCCTGCAGATGTCCGTCCCTTACGTGCTATTTGCAAAGGGCCTGAAGACCGTCACAGGTCCAGAGGCAAGCGTAATCTCATTAATTGAACCGGTGCTTGTTCCGGCCTGGGTCTACATCGCCTGGTCTCAGCACTCCAGCTACGAATCTCCGCGTTGGTGGACGATCGTGGGTGGTTCGATTATTTGCATCTCGATCCTTGTACGCTACTTACCTGCCGCGGTCCGCAGCCGACGTAACGTCTCCACCACGCAGAACATCTCCACCGAGCCAGTCGCCTTCTCCGAGACTGACTCCACACAAGCCAGCATCACTAAGACAGATACCACATGAGTCAACATCTCTGAGACTGACCCCACGTAGGTCAGCATCTCCGAGACTGGCTCCACGTAGGTCAGCTTCTCCGAGGCTGACACTATTCACGAACCTAAACGCGATTCTCGCGAAACTTCAATCACTGTTAGCCGTGATGATTCAGGCCACAAAAACATGCTGTGACTAAGCATGACGGTCCAGTTCTTCAAAAACCTCCTCCAGCGGCAAAACGAACCCTGGTAAAACAGAACAGGTAACAACGTCATGCGCCTCATATCGGTCAGGTTCCTCTGACTGGGTGTATGCTGTGAGATAGCGATCTTCGATATCGATCTCCCAAACGATCTCAACACCAGCTTCAAAGTACTCAGCTCGCTTGCGTCGCATCTCGGTAACGGTGTTCCCCGCACTCAAGACTTCCACCGCTAAGCTTGGGCAAACGTTCGGAACAGCATGATCAGGCACCTTTCCCCCAGGTAGCTTTGCCCATGCAATGAAGGCAACATCAGGTATGCGAACTGTGTCATCAAGCAAACGCATCATTCCGTCCGCGCCAGCAACTACCCCGAGATTTAAGCGACTAACAAAAGCGCCGATCAGTCGAGCAATTGCCAATGCCACCAGCGACTCTCGGAATCCCATCACTTTCTCCACCAAGACTCCGTCGACCAGCTCAAACAAGCGTTTTTCTCGCTCACGGATTCGCTGAACATCACGGGGTCTTGCAAGTCCAGGCGCAGGCTCAACGCGAATGCGTTGTAGATCAACATTGCCAAGATGCTCTACTAACTCAGCGAGGGTTCGGTCACCAAGAAGACTAGTCACTGGCATGCCCTGAGATGCTTTGCAAACTACAGTATGATATTCGACGGTCCCTATTCTAATCGATATCCTTCCCAACGAACTCAGTCAACCATGAATCCAAAATTGCTCGCCGTTACACTGACCAGCCTCTTCGCTGGCACTGCGCTTGCCGATGAGCTGAAGCCGGTCATGGATCGGAAGACGAACGTTGCAGTTTACGAGCTGTCAGCTGGTAACACGGTGGCGAAGTTCTGCCCAGGCCAAGGGGCAAACTTGTTTTCAATAGAAATTGATGGCACCGAGTTGTTATGGCTGCCAAAATCGCTGAGTGAAATTGGCGGCGTATCCTGCGGAGTCCCGATCTTGTATCCCACGCCCAATCGAGTTCGCGACGCCGAATTCACGTATGCTGGCCGTAAAGTCACATTTGAAGCCAACGCTGGCAAAAACTTCATTCATGGTTTGGTTAATCGAGCCAAGTGGGAAGTCGTAGAGGCCACGATTGAGAACAATCTTTCGACGATTCGGTGCACCTGCACTTTTAAAGACGGAGCGTTAGCAGAGAAATTCCCGTTTCCCCACGATGTTAGCCTTACCATCACCGTGCGTCCGGGCGTGATTCGCTGGGAATATGAAGTGGACAATAGCGCGGGCCAAGAGTCGGTGCCGTTCGGATTCGCATTGCATCCGTATTTTCGATACGTCGGACAGCGCAAGCAAACCTACCTAACCGTCCCTGCCACCCATTTGATGGAATCCGTTGATAAGCTGCCCAGCGGCGAACTCTTGCCGGTCAAGCCGCCGATTGGAAAGCCAATGTCCCTTGAGGGCACCAAATATGACGACGTTTTTTACGGGATGACGCCCGAGACACCGGCTCGTATTGATTATCGCGATGTCGGCTTCCAGATTGATATTCATGCTTCGAAAGAATTTACGCACTTAGTTGTCTGGACGCCCCAGCGGCCGTTCTTTGGTGTTGAAAGTCAAACTTGCTCCACCGACGCCCACAATTTGTACGCGTCTGGCAACGAGAAAGCAGCGCACCTTCAAATCTGCCGACCGGGAGAAAAGTTGACTGGCTGGGTCGAGTACACCGTGACTGGTGCATCCAGCCGCTAAGCGCCCATGACGTTAGCCGGGGAAATGCTGACGATTCTATCACTTGCAGAACTCCGGACACTGGGCAGGGCGTTCCAGCCAAATCGTCAACGGTACCATCAATTTCAGCGCTACCATCAATTGTTGAGAAACCGTTTTGGCAGATTGGATTTGGTACCTTGCCCTCATTCCCGCCGGATTTGCTGCGGGGATTATCAATACGATCGCTGGCGGCGGTTCGTTTTTGACGTTGCCTGCATTGATGTTCGTCTGCGGCATCGATTTGAAAGTTGCCAATGCGACCAATCGCGTGGCGATTTTGTTATCCAGTGCGTCAGCAACCGCTACCTTCGCAAAACATGGACACCTGGATCGCAAGCTGGCAATCGGGCTGGCTGTGCCTACCTTGTTGGGCGTTCCTGTAGGCGCGATAGCTGCCATTAGGCTGTCCACTTCGGCATTGGAGCCAATCTTTGGCGTCTTGTTTCTGGCGATGGCTATCGTGATTCTTAGCAACCCGAAGCGATTCGTCAGCCAGGGCGATAGACCGGAGAAGCTCCCACGTTGGGGTTATTTGGTGTTCTTCGCAATCGGCGTTTATGTGGGATTTATTCAAGCCGGCATGGGAATTTTGCTGCTAGTTTCGATGCAGCTTGTTGCTACCGGTGACCTTGTCCAGTCCAACGCAATTAAGAACTTGATCGGCTTCGTCGTCACCCTGGTAGCGGTCATCGTGTTCGTTAGCCTAGGAACCGTTTACTGGTTACCTGGACTGCTGATGGCCGCGGGAAACTTAGCTGGCGGAATCGCCGGTGCCAAACTCGCCATCGCGAAAGGCAACCGACTCGTGCTTGCAGTCCTTCTAACCGTGATGACCGCCACAGGCATCAAGCTACTGTGGCCGGTCATTGGTGGAATGATTGGCTAGTGCTTATTTCTCCGCCATGCGTTTGACCCAACTGGCAGCGCCAACGGTGCCGGCATCATCACCCAGCTTGGCGATTTTTACTTTGAATTCGTCTCGGTAACATTCAAAGACATGCTTGCGAGCGACCTTGCCAACCATTTCCTCAAACAAGTCTGGCATTGCTTCCACCAAACCTCCGCCGAGAACAACTACATCCGGGCAGATCATCAGCACGGTATTTGCTACCGCGTAGCCAATCATCTCACAAGCCTCTTCCAGGACGCGTTTCACTTCCTTGTCGCCGTTTTCAATCGCCTCCGAGATCGCTTTGCTGCGGATCTCTCGTATGTCGGTCCCGCTATGTTCGAGCAAATAAGGCGCCTCGCCACGATAGGCCAGTTTCGAGATCTCGCTAGCTACGCTCAACCGACTGGCTTCGGTTTCAAGCGTACCACGCATGCCCGATCCCCCTAGTCGAGAGGAACCATTGATTTTGGCATGCCCAATCTCCATGCAGGTCAGCACTTTACCCCGCATGATTTCACCGGCGTATACACAACCTCCGCCAATCCCTGTTCCGGGGAAAATCCCTACGGCTGTCCGAGAACCTTTGGCCGCACCGGCAACGTACTCGCCGTAGACACCCGCGTCGACATCGTTGAGCACTTCGACATCACAATCGAAGCGTTTCTTGAGAAAATCGGCGACGTCAACGTTCTCCCAGCCCAAGTTGACCGCGACGCGCACAATTCCCTTTTCCCATTCAACCGGCCCAGGGCAGCCGATTCCGATGCCTGCCAACTGCTTCTTGGAAATATCACAGTCGTCCAATAGTCTCTCGATCGTGGACGCAATCCGCTCGAGCAGACCTTTTTCACCGAGCTCGCTCTTGGTCCGGCGGCGTTTAAAGTCGACCTGCTTCAATTCGTTGTCGAAAAGTGTGCACTGGATCTTCGTGCCGCCCAGGTCGAACCCAATCCAATACTTACCCTCACGCTTTTCGGCCCCGTCAGAAGCCTCGTTTTTATCCAAACTATCGGGCCGAGTCGGGTCTGAATCGCTGGTTGACTTCGATTCTTCCGGCCGCGCCGCATTCTGATTGGTTGCCTCGGACACTCGCTGCCCCAATAACGCTAGGATAATTTTCGAGAAGAAGTCCCCGGGGAACCGGCGATCCCACGCAGACTTTCAAAAGCCCGCAAACTTCCAAGAGTCCGCCAACATTCCAAAGTTGACCAACTGCGAAGAGCCCGGGACTTGTGAAAAGCGTATTGTGATTGCAGCGCCGCGGCTTGCAATCGGGGCGACACACCAGGCTGGATGGAAACGCCTGAAAGCCGATTCGCTGGGTTCGTATCGATCCTCAGTCCGGAAAATCGGAGCTCCAACCCCCTTTCTACCACCAATGGGGCACTTCAGACTGCTAGATTCTCAAGAAATCTCCCAACGGTAGTGAATAATCTCGCCGTGGGCGGACATTTCTCAATAGCAACAGGCGGCCTGCCTGTTCCAGCCGGATGCTTTCCGAACGATGCCAAAACCCGATGACCAGCATTCGAGCTTACTTGCGAAATTGCATGGTGAGCAAGCCGATGTGCTCCGTCGCGTCGCCTGGACCATCGTTCGAGACTGGCAAATGGCTGACGATGCCGTCCAGGAGACGTTCGCAACCCTACTGAAAAAAATTGACCAAGTCTGGAGCGAACTACAGCTGGACGATGAGACGGACGAACAACGCGTGCGAGCTCTGACCGGTTGGTTGGTCAAAACGGTGCAGTTTCACTCACTCAACCTGCGTAGGCGTCGTGGACGCGCTGAGCGACGCGAAGGAAAACTAATTCGAGACATCGGCGAGCGAGTCGAAACACCGATTGCCCCTAGCACCCTTGAAGACTTGCAAGCCGCTTTACTCTCGCTTCCACCGGCGCAGCACGAAATCGTTCGTCGGCGAACCTATGAAGGCCAGACCTTTCAAGAGATTGCTCAAGACCTGAATCTCCCGCTTGGTACTGTGCTCTCACGAATGCGACTTGCACTTGCCAAGTTGCGCAAACTGCTTGACGAATCGAATCAATAGGCATGAAACATCCTTACACAACTGATTACATCGATGATTTTATCGTTGGTGTATTGCCTGACGAAGACACCGCTTCGTTTGAGCAACAGATGCTTGGTGACGTTGAACTGGCATTGAAGGTTGCCAAGCGGGTCAAACATTTGCAGGAAGTTGCGCTGGCAGCGGGCGACAATTCCCTAACCCCAGATCGTGCTACACCAAGAGTGTCTGGGAATTCGCATCGCCAACTGGCATTGCTTGCCGCCGCAGCCAGCTTGCTGGTATGCCTCGCAGGGGTGACATACTGGCGCAGCGTTCGATGGTCACCGACACAAGCTCTTGCAGTAAACAGTCCTGCATCTCAGGCAGAGCCAATTGACCAGCTTGCTGACTCATGGCTTGCGATGGTTGATGAAGTGTCGCTCAATGATGACAACTCACAAACTGAAGTCACAGCCGAGCAAATCGTCCCCACGTTCTACAGTCTGCAAGAAATAGGTTTCAGTGATTCGCTTGAGCTGGACGGCGAAGAACGCTCAGACGCAGACGACGATTGGCTGGGACCTCTCGTCCAACAAGCCTATTTGGACGGAGACGCGTAATCATGGGATCGCCGTCTACATGCTGGAATCGTTGGTTGTTGGTCGCATGCCTCGCTAGTTTGGGTCTGCCCAGGTGCTATGGACAGTCGCGCCCAAATGATGGCCCTGCAAAAAGTGTTGATCGACAATCAGAACCCGATGTACGCAAGACGCAATCGGCTTCTGACCCAACTTCCGCCGCGAACTCACAGCCCTCGACTAAGCCACAACGAACTCAGCCCGTTGCTCAAGAGCCGGTTGCTGTAGAGGCATTCGTCAAAGAGCACCTCCCTCAGCTATCTACCCTGCTGAACAACCTGAAAAAACGCACACCATCCGAATATGAAAAGGTTAGCCGTGAACTGGAGCGTAGCGTTCAGCGTCTCCAGTCGATTCGTCGTCGCGATGAAGAGCTGTACGCAGTCGAACTTGAAATCTGGAAAGTCCGGCACCAGCTGCAATTGTTGGCGGCCCGATCTGCGATTGCCAACGCCGAGCGCAAAGCGGCGATAGGTGAGAAACTAAACAAGTTCGCCGAACAACATACAAAACTCGAATTAAAACGCCTACAAGTACTGCGTCGGCGTGCCGCCAAACAACTCGCTCAGCTTGATAAACAAATCGAAATCCGCAAGGAAACCGAGAGTGAATTAGTGGCCAAGGCCATCCGCCAATGGGAAAACCGAATCAAACGCCAACAGGCCGCTGCGCGTAAAGCGAAGAACGCTTCGAAGACAAAACCAATCGACAAATCCGAGTAGACACGTGTCCTACCGACACATCGCAACAATCAGAAGACCAACATAACATGCGAATACACTCAATGATTAAGCCGGTAGCTCGACTAGCCAGTTTTATGTGTCTCCTGCTCGGCGCCACGACGGAGGCAGCCGACAAAGACGCTTCCGCAGGTAATCTTCCTGGCAAAAAGTCTGCCCGGACGAATGCTCGGACAATGCTACCGATTTACGAACGATTTGCTTCGAAGATTGGCGAAATCACAGTTCCTCCGACCGATGAAACACCTGATTTCCAGCGTCATGTTTCTCCACTGCTGGGGCGACTGGGGTGCAATGGTCGAGCCTGCCACGGTTCGTTCCAAGGCCAGGGTGGATTCCAACTTTCACTTTTCGGTTACGACTTCAAAGCCGACCACGCAGCACTTATGGATGAAGAGAGCCCGCGGATCGACTTGGAAGACAAGTCAGAAAGCATGCTGCTTACGTACCCCTCAGACGCCGATGCACATGGCGGTGGCCAAAGGTTCAAACCTGGGAGTTGGGAGTACTGGGTACTGCGAAGTTGGGTTGAGGCCGGCGCGGATTTCTCGCCGGGCAAGGTGCAGAAACTCGAACGCCTTGAAGTCCAACCGTCGACAATTGACTTTCAACACGACGGTCAAGCAGCGCAGCTAAAAGTCATCGCACATTGGGAAGATGGAACAAACGAGGACGTGACCTGCCTCTGCCGCTTCCATACGAATGACTCAGCCATCACGCAAATTGATGAATCTGGCATCGTTACCAGTGAAGATGTTGGTGATACACATGTCGTCGTGTCGTACGACAAGGCCGTTGTTCCGGTCCAGACACTCCGCGCTGTTTCATCGCGAGTCGGTGATAGCTACCCTGCGATCGCCGCCAGCACGGAAGTGGACCGCTTGGTAATAGCCAAACTGCGAAAACTCGGGATCGTCCCTAGCGATTTGTGCACGGACGCAGAGTTTCTGAGGCGCGTCAGCCTCGACATGACGGGAACGTTGCCGACCGCGAGTGAGGTGCAAGCCTTCCTGGACGATTCTGCGGCTGATAAGCGACAACGCAAAGTCGCAGAACTGCTGGAGCGGCCAACCTACGCGGCACGCTGGACAACCTTCTTTTGCGACATGACTGGGAACAACGACGACCAACTGAACAACGTCTTACCGAATGTACAGGGAAGCCAAAGCAAACCCGATTCTCAGTGGTACCACTGGATCTTTGATCGAGTGGAACGAAATGTTCCTTACGACGAAATGGTGGCTGGCATCGTCACCGCCTCCAGCCGTCTCCCTGGCGAATCTTACCGCGACTACTGCGACTCGATGAGCGAAATCTGTCGCGACGACAATGGCGACATGTACGCCGAGCGCCCCGGACTGGTTCACTACTGGGCGCGGCGCAATTTCCAGTCTGCTGAAGACCGAGCTATTGGGTTCGCCTACAGCTTCCTTGGTGTGAGAATCCAGTGCGCCCAGTGCCACAAGCATCCTTTCGACCAATGGTCCAAGGACGATTTTGACAACTTCGAAAAGCTGTTTGCAAACGTCCAAACGCGCGCCAACTCGATGACTCCGGAAGGCAAAAAAGTCTCCAAGGAACTCATTGAAGAACTCGGCGTGGATTCGAAGCTCAGGAACAATCAACTGCGCCGTGAATTTGGAAAACACATCGCCAACGGTAAAACCGTCCCATTCCCTGAACTGGTTGTTGGTCAGCCCCGACAACGCGGTAGTAAGAACCGTGGGCGTGGTAAAGCCTCCGCTGCACCGAAGGCCCGATTGCTGGGTGGTGACTGGGTCGACATGACCGGCGATCCACGCGAGCTGCTCATGCAATGGTTGCGTTCTCCGGACAATCCGTATTTTGCCAAAGCAATCGTGAATCGCGTCTGGGCACAGTATTTTTCCGTGGGCATCATCAACCCGGTTGACGACATCAATCTGGCCAATGCTCCCAGTAATGGCCCCCTACTGGACTACTTGGCCGATGGCTTAAGAGATAACAATTTTGATTTGAAATGGCTTCACCGCGAGATCGTTCTCAGCGACACCTACCAGCGGAGTTGGCAGCCGAACGCAACGAACGAATCAGATAAACACAACTTTAGCCGGGCTCTGCTCAGACGCTTACCAGCCGAAACGAGCTATGACGCGCTACGACAAGCTCTAGTTGACGACACTTACGCCAACCGATCGCAACAGCTCGACGCCCCCAGAGCTCACCTGATCGCCGGCTCAAGTACTCGCAAACTGGCCAGTGGCAATGACACCCTGTACGCACTCAATATCTTCGGGCGAAACGTGCGTGAGTCGAATTGTGACTGCGACCGCTCCGAAGAACCAAGCCTGCTACAAACTGTCTTCGTGCTCAATGATGATGCAGTCCTGAGTTGGATCGAAGATCCGAAAGCCAGCTGGGTTCGTCAAATCGCCGACAAGTTTGACTGGCCGAAACCAACGGGCAAGGGACGTGCCTCAGCAGCTAAACAGAAACAGCTTGAACAATTGCTCGGCCGGCTTAAACAACAACACGATGCCTATATCACAAGATTGAACACCGCCCAAAAGCGCGGTAACGAAAAAATAGTCGCCCAGATTCAAAAGGGACGGAAACAGCAATTGGCCAAGGTCCGCCAAGCGGCCAAGCGAAACGGTTTTCTCCCCCAGGTTAACAAGTGGCTTGCGGCAAACGTTGAAAGCAAACCGTCGCCAAGTGAGCCCACACAAAGCCCAACCGCATCAGCAACTCCTACCGAGGCTCAGTGGGTTGTTAAGCAAGCGTACTTGCGAACACTCAACCGCCTCCCCAGCGAAAACGAACGGGATATAGCCACACACTTTATTCTCGACGAAGACAATCCAACCGCTGGCGTGGTGGGACTGATGTGGAGTCTCGTAAATACCAAAGAATTCATCCTCAACCACTAACACACCGATTCGCCATCAGGCGCACGTAGAGTTTTCGTTTAACCGTCAGCCGGAAGGCGTACGTAGATCACCCGTTTAACCGTCAGCCGACAGGCGTACGCGAACCACTCGTTTAACCCGGATTATGCATCTGGTACTTAGGCCGGAACAAGACAAGTGCATTCGCTGCCGTAACTTCGGTCGAAACGTCGCTGCAGGCTCTGGCGACACAGTGCGGAGTCGCGTAGAAGGCACTTACACCGCTGGGGCAGGATTGGTTTCGACCTTGTTAGCGGCCTACATGCACAATCCTCGTTTAACCGTTAGCCGGAAGGCGTACGTGCATCACTCGCAGCCACACCCATAATCGCAGCCTCACATCCAGACCCCAACTAAGTCAAGAAACACTTCTGCCGCACAAATGAAGTAGACAGCGAAGTTACCCCAACTCGATCCAGATCAAACACATTACAACCTGAAACACGGAACCCAACGAGGAAATATCATGGCTACCCATCGCACTTGTGACGGCCAGTCGAGAAGAGACTTTATACGAGTCGGCGGATTGTCCGCGAGCGGTTTCACCTTGGCAAGCTACTTGCGATTGGCCAGCGCAGGCGAACTCAAGCGTGACAGCCAGGCAAAAGCTGCGATCTTCATCGATCTCCCAGGCGGACCGTCACACCTTGATACGTTTGACCCAAAGCCAGATGCTGAAGAAGGTATCCGAGGCACGTTTTCTCCGATAGAAACAGATGTTACGGGGATACGGATCTCTGAACACCTGCCAAAGATGGCTCAGTGCGCTGACAAATATGCGATTCTTCGCGGTGTGAGCCATACACTTGCCGCACATCGCCTGGGGGCTGAGTACGTCAATACCGGGACCCGCCCTTTGGCGTCTCTGGAGTATCCGGGCTACGGTTCTGTGGTTGCCAGCCAGCGCCCTGCCGCGGAAGACCTGCCTCCATTCGTGGCAGTGGAACGAACCAAGCAAAGCCCTGGATTTCTTGGGATTCAGTATGCACCGCTCAACACCGGTTCTGCACCACAGGCGGGCAAACCATACAGCGTTCGCGGAATCTCTTTATCGGGCGGCTTGACGGTCGAGACACTCCAAAGGCGGCGTGGTCTGCTGAACGACCTCGATCAAACATTTGCATCGATCGAGGATGATGAACAGCTGCTGGTCGGGCTAGATCGCTTCAGCGATAAAGCGTTCTCGATGATCACCAGCCCAGCCGCTCGTCGTGCTTTCGACATCTCGAAGGAAGATCCCACGTTCGCGGCTCAGTTTGCAGAAGACAAATTCTCGCAAAGCTGCCTGCTGGCGATTCGCTTAGTGGAGGCAGGCGTAAAGTTTGTTTCGCTCTCGCTCGGTGGCTGGGACACCCACACTGACAACTTCACACGCTTGAGCACTCAGCAACTGCCTAAGTTTGACGCCGGAATGAGTGCGCTGCTGATTGGCCTTGAGCAGCGTGGCTTGTTAGATTCGACAGCTGTGATGGCAACCGGCGAATTTGGCCGAACACCCAAAATTAACTCTCGGTCAGCTGAAGGCGGACGCGATCACTACCCACGCTGTATGTTCATGTTGATGGCAGGAGGCGGTATGCAGGGTGGTCAGACAATTGGCGAAAGCGATGCGACTGGCTCCGGTCCTCGACACGAAGGCCTCAAGCCCGATGATGCCGCAGCGTCGTTCTACCACGCGCTCGGGATTGACCCCAAAATGGAGTTCCACACCGACACCGGGCGCCCCATTACCCTCGTCCGCGACGGCAAA
>DNPC01000536.1 GCA_003501565.1 Planctomycetaceae bacterium
CCTCTGCGCTCTCTGCCCCTCCGCGTTTCAAAACCCTGCCCGCCGAGCAGCTCTTTACCAACACGCAGATCCGCACGCAGATCCGTGCCATGCATCTGGTTCCGGACCAAAACGAAAAGCAAGCGATGCCGCTGTTGGTGGACGGTTTGCATCGGATCGTAAACAACTTCAAGGAGAACCCGTGATCCGGTGCGTTGAATGACTAAACGCAGAGGCGCTGAGGGCGCAGAGTTCTTGTTCGAGCATTTCCTCTGCGCTCTCTGCGTCTCCGCGTTTCAAAACCTTGCCCGCTGAGCAGTCTTTACCAACACGCAGATATCTGCTGTGCATCTGGTTCCTCACGTCGCGCTGTTCCTACGCCAGCCTGGCCATCAGCAATGATTATCTGGCGGTACTTGGCCTGTTTGACATCACCGAATTGGAGATCGGAGTCCTTTCCCTAGGTAACTTAGCCAGGTAGGACAGGAGCCGTATACGGGCCTGTATGCACGGTGCTGCGAGAGGGCTGAGTCAGCGATCGCACCGCTGGCTCACCCTACTCGATGTCTGCTGGCAAACCCAGCAGGAACTCCTACGGACAACGCCGATTAGTGCGAGTCAATTTGTTTCGTGTGCCCCCCCCCTAGACGCCGCAGGCTTTGCAGGGCCGCTAGATTACCGGCATTCCGTATTCCGCAATGGTTGACATTGTGGACGTGAGGCTTAACCTGGATCAAAAGTCTAATCCTTTTGACATTTGGAGCCCGTGATGTCGCGATTCGTTTGCCCCGCCCTCTGTTTCATCGTCGCACTTGCGCCTTTCTCGCGATCGTTCGCTAATGATACTTGGCAAGTCAAGATAACGGGAACTAACCATGTAAGTTCTGCGTCAGCGTCGGAGTTCATGGAAGCTGCACAAGAGGCCGTCGAAAACTACATTGAAATAGCTTCGCGCGCTTCAGGTTCAACGCAGATTGAGGTGTTTCTGAACGGCGACCAGCAAACCTCTGGAGAATGCGTCAAATACGAGGTTACTTGCAGGTCCGAAATAACGGAAACCAAGGTGTGCGGTTGTGGATATGGAACGCATGTTGCCATCGTTGCGGCAATCCTAGAATGTACTCTACATGGTGGAACTGCGACGTCACCGGAGGAAAATGACATGTGTGCATGTGAATGTGAAGTTGGGGTGGAGCAATGTACACCCACAGTTTTATGCCCTCAGGTTTGCAGCCAATCTTGCCCTGCTCCAGTGCAACAGTGTGCATCTTGCCGCGTAACAGGTTGTAAGGCGCGGAGGGGGCTCATTCGCAGGCTGTTCCAACGATGCCGAGCTCGATAACGCCAGACTGCACTACAATTGTTTCCAACCACTGCGACTGTGTGTTTTTCGCTGAAGTTTGATCTGTTTGGTTTTCGATTGTGTTGACGAGGCTAAACGTTGGGGCGTAAGTCATTTGAGCTCGATCGACTCATGAGCCGAGACCGCCGCGTCAACGAGAACGAGTGGTTTAGGCCCGCAGGGCTGGTACAACTACCGCCTGCCGTGATAAGGTCCGTTTGGTCTGCAGTGTTTAGTTAGCCAAGAGGGCTGACACATTCAGCGGTTCTGTTGACCCTTTTGGGACTAGTTTCGCTCCAACAAGTAGCCGCTGGTGCCGCAGACCATGAACTAGACTGGGTAAACTCAAGGCCTTAGCGCCTACATGATCACTCGTAGGTTCCGAGGATCGAAGTGAGACGGTCCTTGGCGTACGCGATCGGGTCTTTCGGGATGCGACGGATCATTTTGTCCTTGGTTAGCACGAGCAGCCATGGTGATTGATCGACTTCGAAAGGTACACTAGCCAACGTCGGATGTGCTGAAACGACTCGATCCGCGGCGATGTCATAACCGATCGTGGAATCGTGTGTCGATAAATAGCATGTATTTCCATCGGTGTTAAGGATGCTGAGGATGCGCTGCTCTAGCTTCGTCGGGCGCACAGAGTTCGTCTTGAAGTCGAAAGTATAGAGACGCCCGGTGCTGGTCAGGAGGACTGCCGTTTTCGGGACAACGCGTAGGTCAAAAACACTCGCATCGAATTCTATCGGATCGATCTTTAAGCTTGTCGTGTCAACTCGAACGAGCGGTTTGGGACGCCCATAGTCCGATGCCGCCGACGGACTCACACTGATACGATCTGGTTTTCCACCTACCAAGATTTGCTTTCCGTCATCCGAGATGGCGACCGGCCCAGGTTCAAAGCTTAGTTTGATCCATCGCGGGTTGCCGCTGCGTAGATCCCAAACAGCCAGTTGTTCGTTGGAATCGCGATCATCGTTTAGGGTCCTCGTCACCACAGTGATGCCATCTCGCGAAATGAAATGAGATTCTGGGACTCGATTGCCGAAGTCAATTTCCCGGACCCGTTTGCCCTGCGCTATGTCCCATTGCATGGTAGCGCCCGAACGATCTGACGTTATCAATTGCTTCCCGTCAGCCGAAAACGCGGAACAAACGAGCTGGCGGTCGTGGTTACCGATGGCCGTTTGTTGGTGCTGAGACAATTCTTCAAGTATGACTTCGCCATTTCTAGAAACCATGCATATCGTTGCCTTCGTTGATGCGGTCGCTGCGAAGTCGACGATCCGGTTGCGTGAGTTGATCTCAAGCCGTGGCGCATCCACATTGGTGCCTTCGAAGACGGCTACTCCGCTGCACAGATGAGCAACATACAATTTTCCATCACGAACGGTAGTAAGCGTATACTGCAAGTCACTGATGCTCTTTTGCGCAATGATCTGTTGGGAATCGTCCAATAGCGTTAGTTGATAAGGAGTGTTTGCACCTCTCCCCACAACGACGGTAATATTGCCCTCTTTGATAAACGCACTGGCTCGATGGTCGCACAGCTCGACGACCTCATCTTCAACAAAATTCCAAAGTACAGCACTGGACGTTGACCCCAACAAGAAATGCTCGTCATCATACTTTGCGATCGATAGCAATCCTTTGATCTCTCGCGCAGCAACTGATTTCCCATCTTGGAGTGCCACGACTACGACTTTTCCTTGTGTAGCATCGTAGAAACACAGGTGCTGTCCGTTGAGTTTAAGTCTATGGTCGCACTGGAAGTCTAGTGTTTGAATCTTGGCGTTTTGAATTGACGCAAGGTAGGTTGTCTTTGATTGGCCAACTGCGACGATCCGATTGGCATCGACCGTAAGCCATCTGAGAGGCTCGGGGGCTTTGAATATCGTTTCCAATTCGGACGTACGCGTATCGATACTAACAACCTGTCCGGAAGCCTGGGCTGTGTAGATTCTGTTCCCTTCTACCACAGCATCACTGACAATCGAATTTGTAATCGAACCCTTAGGAAGAGATTGGGTTTCAAGATCCCAAACCTGCAGTTCACCACGCTGCGAAAGTAGGAATACTTTGCGATCCGTATTGCCAAGCACTGCTTTGAATTCCGAGTCATAGTTCGTCTGCTCAAGTACCTTTAGGGTCACATGGTCGTGAATGGCCAGCTTTCCACTGGTTTCGTGTACGATCAAGTTGCCATTTGAGAGAGCCCCCACGACACGGCCCTTCAATTGGTCGAGCAAATTTAAGTCGTTGTCTGCGTCGAGCACGAAAGAACGATAACCGAAGACAGGCCCCGCTACTGCATGCTTTCCAACGTTGACGATCTTTGATAATTCCGCCTTGGACTGAGAGGCGAAAGGATGCTTCAATCGCACACTGCGGCGCTGGGTATCGGAGTCAATGCTCCACACGCTCAGTGTGTTGTCCCAAATGCCAGATGCGAATTCACGCTCGCTCAGCCTCGCAGTAGAGCTGACTGTTTCCCCGCGTGTGTGCAGTCGTTGAATGATCTGCGCGGTACGCGCGTCGATCAGGAGTATGTCTTGTCTGTGCTCCGACGCAACGCATAGAGTATGGTCTCCAACGAATCGGACGGTCGCGTCACGTATTACATCGTCGCGCAGCTTCGTTGCTGGGGCACCGGTAAGGAGGTTGTAAACGAGTAGTTCGTCTTGCATCAACGGGATGCCAGCGAAGTAATGCATGTCATCGGAGAACGCGCCCAGTTCTTGGAAGTTTTGAACGACCGAAAGGTCTTGAGCGTTCAGTATCCGCGTTCCAGCTATAGACTGGACAATCAGTCGCGATGAATCCTTTGAAAAGTTGAAGGAACCGTACAGGGGGCGATCAAGCATAGCGACCTGGGTCTGATGTCTGTACGTGCCGTCGGTTGCATCCCATAAAACGATTTGGCCATCCATGCCGAGGGTTGCAATCAGTTGACTGTCGGGCGAGAAGATTCCATCAACAATCTGTGCGTCGTGTTGTCCCCGCAAGACCATCTCGGGCTGCTTCCAATTCCCCACACGGTAGACGAAAGCTTCGCCTTGCTTTGTTGATGGTACGACGATTCGTTTTCCACTGGCAGCAAAAGTTTGCTCACTTGTTCGGTACAGCTGAGTGCCAGTTAACTCACGCAAAGCCGGTTTCTTTCCCAAGTCGCACCAGAGTGCTGGTGGAATTGGAAACTTAGCATCTTGCCGAACGTTTACTTGTTTCGCAAATGTTGTTGCGACTAAGAAACGGTTGTCTGAAGAGATGGCTCCCATGACCAGTGGATTATCTCCATCGGGAAGCGATCGTAGATCGCCAGTCACCCGATTGAGAATACAGCCCTGCCCTGCCTCCTGACTTGCCAAGAATTGCTTTGGAGCCCCGATGAAAACAATTGATCCGTCGGCGCTTGCAGATAGCAGGCCTGGTTTGTGAGGATTGATTGGAAACCGCTTGAGCTCATAAAGCTTCGACAGCTGTGCCTGCACTGCGTAGCCGTTATATGGGTCTGGGCGCAGGGTTTCACTGCGGACCAAGGCATCGATGGCAGCAACTGGTCCTTTCGCCAGCGCCGCCAGAGATATCAACTGGTCCGCCAAAGTGTTGATTCTCGCTCGATTGAGCGCGACCGCACCGACGCTTGCTGCAGCGAGCATGATGAGGAGTAGGCAGGCTGAAGTGGCGGTGAAGAGTGGCCGACGATATAGCCAATCTCGGGCGTATTTCCATTTCGGAGTGCGGCGGGTCCGAACCATACCTTTGTCTAGGAAGGCTTCAAGGTCATTGACGAGCTGTTTTGCGGATTGGTACCGATGCAAAGGGTTGCTTTCGGTGGCTCGGCAAACAATGGTCTCAAATGCAGCGGGCAGTTTGGGGCTGCTGCGGCGAACGGGCGGAACTTGGCCAAATGAAATTTGCTGACGTAGGTCGCGACCGCTGGCTGAATACGGGTGCTCAAGCGTTGCTAGTTCGTACAGCGTGATGCCTAGCGAGAATATGTCCGACCGTTCGTCTACGACTTGGCGACCCGTTGCCTGTTCGGGGCTCATGTACCGAAGCGTACCGACTACATCACCGGTGCGGGTGAGCGCATCTGCATCCTGGAAGCTTGCTAGTCCGAAGTCAGCCACCCAGACCGTGCCGCTGTGATCAAGCATCAGGTTTGAGGGTTTAATATCGCGATGCACGATCCCACTAGCGTGAGCACAATCGAGAGCCGAAGCGACTTGTTTGCCAATCTTAGCGACCGTGCGGGCGACTTCCGACGCCTCTTCCCGCGTGCTGCGATCTTGAGCCAGGCTCGCAGAAACAGAAGACCCAGCCGATTTCAAGCCGTGGGCATCACCGCCGGTGTTTGAATGCGCCTGGTCCGGTTGGGAATTGTGTGGCGACTCGACTGATTGGGCAGCGTCAATTTCAGCTGCACTGATTGATATATTGTCTTTGTCGGTGCTCTTCTTTGTGTCATCAGCTGGCGCATCTGTGTCGACTACGTTGCGAGTCCGCTTGACCTCTTTGATTGTCTGTGAGAGATCCTGGCCTTCGATCAGCTTCATCGCATAGTAGGGAGTCCCACTGGCGTCACCGACGTTGTAAACCGGAATGATGTTGCTGTGACTGACTGCCGCGGCTGCTTTGGCCTCATTCTTGAACCTAAGCATGCTCGACCGACTCGTTTTGGCCGAAGGCAGAATCTTAAGTGCCACCGTGCGATTGAGTTTACGATCGTAAGCTTTATATACGATCCCCATGCCTCCACGGCCAATTTCATCTTTGATTACGTAAGAGTCGACTTCGCGAGGCGGTTCTAGTCTTCCTATGGGACCATCTCGAGGTTCGGTCTCGAAGGAATCATCGTCGTTACTATCGTCGTCATCGTGGTCGAAGGTGTTAGTTGAGTGCATAAGTTGGGCGTCGTCTTTTCTGTGTGTAAGTCAGATATGGCGAACAGTTTGTTGAAGCTCTGGCTTCTTTCCAGTTGTTCGGCCGGAAAGGGACTTTTATTCTATCGCGTTGTCGCACCGGCGACCGGATTTGCATAGCAGGTGTCACCATCTAGGTACATTTATCGCTCAACGAAGGCAAATAGCCATCTTTCATCCTTGAACTTGGATACGCGCACTCTGGCGCGTTATGTCGTAACCCCACACAAGAGTTGCTTTATCGGGGTTGGCCAAGCGAGCCACCCAGTGTGGGCTACTATTGCGGGCAGATACGACAACTAGTTATCAAGTTTCGAAGCCTTTTCGACCAGGGCTGAGAATTCGGGCATGTCCCATAGGTAAATGAGGTCGTTGTCGAATTGGATTTGGCTGGGCGAATCGAGCCCCGATTCAATAGCTTGGTCTATCAGAGAAATCGCGGATGTTGCGAACTTTGCGCGTTCATCGTCGTCTAATTCAGCAACACGTTGGCAAATTAGTGCACTAAATGCCCCAGCGTTATAGAGCTCTTCGGGTGTCGGCTCTGGAAGCGACTGTAATTGTTGCGCAGATTCAATCATTGTCTGACCGTCTCCCGAGCGCGTCGCGATGATTGCCCTGACCAGGAGCAGTTTTGATTGTCGCTCGCGGGACTCGTTCAGAATCGCAGCCATGGGGCCGGTTGCGAGCTCGCCGTTCTCGGCAGCGAAAAGGCTCTCTTCCAGGGATTCAAGCTCACCCCTCGCCTGACCAATCGCAAGCTTGTTTTCGATCATCTTCCGGCAGGTGTTAGTTGCTTCAGAATAGGCATCTAGGGCGCGATCAAAGTTACGCATGACTACGTGTGAATCACCCACACTAGATAGAGCGGACACGAGCTGAATCCAGTGAGCGGGTTTGTCCGGGTCAATCGCGATCAGCGACCGAGACAAGTCTCGTTCCTGCTCAAATGCCACAAGGGCGGCATCTGGCTTCATCTTCAATTCCAATACGTCGCCAATATGCCGGTGAGTTATTGCAAGCTCATGCATCGCCAGTAAATCATTGGGCGAAGCGTCAAATAGCTTCTGCTTAATTGCGAGCATCTTTCTGTATTCGCTTTCGGCCAGGTCGAGTTCTCCTTCGTACTCGTGTAGCATGGCTATTCTCTCATAGGCAGTCGCGAGCCCACGCTGGACGTCGGCGTCATCAGGTACGTCTTCACTGAGGGGTTGGTAGGTATCGAGGAGCGCTTGATACCGTGCGCGAGTACCTTCGACATCACCGATCTGGGCCAGCGAATCCCCGATTTGCATCAGCGATTCCGCGATAGCCGAACGAATGTTCGTCGCTTCGGGTGATTGTTTTTGTAGCTGTTTCCAGATAGCTAACGCTTCCTCGTGCAGCGGGATAGCATCCTCAGCGCGTCCATTCCGATAGTGGTTGTAACCCATGCGATCCAGCGTTGCGGCAAGCCCAATGGCAGCATCGACATCATCGGGGGTGTCGCCGTGGAGCTGGCGATAAGCGGCTAAGGCCTCACTGAGAGCCAACATAGAACGTCCATCGTCTCCGACATCTTTGTATATATCCGCCAAGAGATTCAACGTACTTGCGAGGGTCATCTTCGTGAAAGGATCATTCGGGGATTCGGTGGCCATTGCTCGTGCGAGTTCGACCGCTTCCTCAAGCCGACCTGTCGCACCTGGAACGTCACCTTGGCGGCTGAGTACTATGGCGATACTCCCCAGGGTTTGAATCTTATCGGATGGAAACGCCGTTTGGTTTTCAAGCCCTTGTTCGACTAGATTGAGACTCGTTTTATAACTTGCGAGTGCTTCGGAGAGATTGCCGAGAGACAATTGCGCTGATCCGATGCCTGCATGCAGTCGGGACAGCCGTGTGTTGTATTGGGACAACCAATCTTCGCCGCCTGAGTCCGGCAATCCCTGGCGGTATCGTTCAATTGCTTGAGGATAGATTCCTTGCTGCGCGAACAACTGCCCGGTCAAATAGCAGGCCCTCGAATAAAGCCCATATACTTGCGGATCGTTTGGGTATTGCTCGGAAAGATTAGTTGTGATCTCGTATGCTCGATTCAGGAACGTAGCCGCGGTGGCTATCGCGGATTCTGAAGCTTCGCCCTGGGTGTCTGATGGTGCAACGGTTTGCTGGACGGCGGCTCCCATTTCGAGCAACGCATTTGCGGTCTCATAATCAACTGAAGCCTGTTGTACGAATGTCGTCGATACTTCATTTAGTTTTGAAAGTGAGGTTTCGAGGATTCTCTGCCGTAGCGTTGCGCTTCCTCTCAAGTTGGCCAGCTCGAATTGAAGATCGGTTATCACACTTGCCAATGTACTCAGTGCTAGTTCGCTTTGGCGTTTTGCAAGTTGTTCGTTGGACTCCGCTTGGGTACGCGCTGCCTTCTCGTCAACGATCAGTCCGGCGAGCTGGGCGTTCTTCCCATCGAGGTCATCGTTTAGCTTGACCAGCTGAGAGTTCTTCTGTCCAACGATCGTTGAGAACGTCGCCAGACCCAAAACTGCCAAAACGATGCAAGACGCCGTTGCTACCGCAAGTGTTTGGTGCTTTCGGGTCCAGCGCCGCAGCCTTGCGTACCAGGGATCGTGAAATGCATCGACGGGTTCGTCGGCAAGAAACCGCTCAATGTCTTGGGCCAACCCGGTTGGTGTTGAATAGCGATCATCAGGACGTAGCTCCATCGCCTTTAAACAGATAGCTTCAAGCTGCTTGGGTATCGATGGAGAAATAGTGCGAGGTGGTGGGAAGTCCCCGCAAGTTGTTCGCTCGAGTATCTTTACGACACTCTTGGCCACGAAGGGCGGCTGACCTGTCAGGATATGGTAAAGTGTTGCACCTAGAGAATAAACGTCGCTTGCCGGCCCGATCTGCTCGATGTCGCCCGCTGCTTGTTCCGGCGGCATGTAGGACGGCGTACCAATTGCGTTGCCCATCATCGTTGGCGCCATACCACTGCCCGACGCAGGATGGATGGGCTCGTTGGTAACGGAGTCATCTCCACCGCCGTTGTCCTGTTCGCCATGGGTCAGCCGTGCTAACCCCCAGTCGACGACAAGCGTCTCACCGTAGGTACCAAGCATTATGTTGCCGGGCTTTAAGTCACGGTGTAGTACTCCGCGCGAGTGGGCGTAGCTAATCGACTGGCACACATCAACAAACCTCCCGAGCAACTCTCGCAATCGGAGTCGTTTGGAAGATTCATCATTGACGACCTCACTATGAAATTCCGTGATGGCTTCTTTCAGGCTATCGCCTTGGATAAATCGCATGGCGTAGTACGGTCGCCCATCGTCGTACTGGCCAAGCGCATAGACAGGTACAATTCCAGGGTGTTCAAGGCCGCCGGTGACCTCGGCCTCCAAAATAAAGCGTTCTCTTGATTCGACGTTGTCAGAGAATTGCTCCTGGATTTCTTTGATTGCGACTTTTCTATTCAGTGAATCGTCTGAGGCTACATACACCTCGCCCAATCCGCCTTTTGCGTGCGGACGAAGTATGCGAAAGCGTTCCAGCTCACCGGAACGCAGCGCCTTATGTCGGGCCGAAAATGTGGCCTCGGACGCCGATGTGGCGTTTGATCGATCTGCGTAGGAAGCAAGCGTTGTTAAGTCGAGGCTTTTCGAAATCGCCTCATTCTGCACGCTCTTTTTGAGTGTGCTGAGCATTGAGACGGCGGCACCGGAAAGCTGAGCGCCAATTCTCTCCAGCGAAAGTGTTGGATCGTTCGCGTTCTTAAGTACATACGCGTCGACTAACGGAAGTAGGAGCTGCAGGTCTTTGTCATCTATTGCGCCACTGGCCACCATTAGCTCACCGATCGTGAGGTCCTGACTTTCAGACCACTGCTCGATAGACTTCTGAAGTTCGGCTGGCGTGACAAGACCGTTCTGCCACGCGAGCAAACCGACCAGTAGATTCCAATCAGAGTTGTTTTGCATGCTCGTTCTCCAGCAGTCTGATCCTGGGGCGTCTTCGCTATACCAAGGCAGCAACAGCCGGTCACCTGCACAATTTGTGATCAGTCATTGTTTTATGGTGCAACGTTAAGTGTAGTGTCCGTACGAATGGATCTCTCCGTACGCAACGCGTCCCAAAGTCAACGGTACACTTTTACAACGAAGCGATCGCAATAGATTCAGAGACGCACGCCAGCATATTGTAAGCAATGACGAGTTGCTTATTCGAGCTGACGCGCGGAAAGCACTGCTCGGGAATTTCCGTATTCTGGATGGCGGCGGCTGTGGACTGCCTGGGACAATTGCCTTTTACATCAAGCCTGTCGTCACCGATCCCGCCCACGTAATTCTCCTCGGCGAAGATACAGTAAACTAAAGGCAGTTGTTACAGCCTGACTATCACTCAGCTAATCTGGACATTCCACTAGCACGAGTATTGTCTGACCCTCTCACGCTTTGGCGGTATGTGAGATGCGACGCTTCGCGGTAGTTCAATGAAGTGCAGCGTAATAAAGTAGTTCTGCCGTCGACGAATTCTGCAATCGTCCGTTCCGGACCGAAGTGAGTCACCAATGTTAAAAACGAATGCCTGCCTGTTGTTCTTGTTGTTCTGTTTGGCGCTCATTACAACAGACGCGTCGGCAAGAGCCGAACAACAGCCCAATGTTGTACTCGTCTTCATTGATGACATGGGCTGGGGGGACTTCTCGTGTTTTGGGAACCCGGACGCATCGACACCTCATATCGATGCGATGGCGGCGGAGGGGATTCAATTTCATCACTTCTATGTCAACTCGCCAATCTGTTCACCATCTCGTGTAGCCATTTCGACAGGCCAATACCCACAACGTTGGAGAGTCTCATCGTATCTTGCGGCCCGCAGTGCCAACAAGAAACGCGGGATAGCAAATTGGCTCGATCCTAAGGCGCCCATGCTGGCCAGGCACCTGAAAAAGGCTGGATATGCGACGGGGCATTTTGGGAAATGGCATATGGGCGGCCAACGCGATGTCGCCGATGCGCCGAAAATCGCCGAATACGGCTTTGATGAATCACTTACTAACTTTGAAGGAATGGATGACAAGCTCCTTCCATTGACCGAAGAGCCTCTGGAGGGAGGAGGGATTCAGAAAGGGAAGATGTGGGACCGTGCCGAACAGCTAGGTGCGCCCTTTGAGTGGAAACTGCGATGCGAAATCACGGGTGGATTTGTCGAGCGGGCCGTCGCATTTATCGACAACGCGCAGCAACAGGACAAACCCTTCTACATCAACCTATGGCCAGACGATGTGCATACCAAGCACTTTCCGTCGGTAAAGAACTGGAGAGACACTCCTCGCGGACTCTACTGTGCTGTGCTTGAAGAAATGGATGCTCAACTCCAACCGCTTTTCTCACGAATCAAGCAGGATCCGACGCTTTGCAAGAATACCATTGTTCTTATCTGTTCTGACAATGGCCCAGAAGCAGGGTGTGGTTCGGCAGGGCCACTTAAGGGCCTCAAAGCCACGTTGTACGAAGGCGGAATCCGTTCGCCGCTGGTGGTTTGGGCACCAGGTCTGATGAACAAACAGGTCTTGGGCACCATTAACGAAACGTCAATCATGTGCGCGATGGACTTGGTGCCGTCCGTCCTTGCGTTGGCAAACGTCGTACCGCCGAAGGGTGTGATGTTCGATGGGGTGGATTTGTCCCAGACTTTGCTAGGAGCGTCGCAAGCCTCCCGCGGTGCGCCACTCTTCTTCCGCAGGCCACCGGATCGGAAAGACTTTCGAAGCATGAAGAATCTGCCGGACTTCGCAATGCGAGACGGCAAATGGAAACTGATGTGTGACTACGACGGAGGCCGCCCGATGTTGTTCGACCTCGATTCGGATGAGTCGGAATCGGTCAATCTGGCAAGCAAGCATCTTGATCGTGTGCAGCGGATGACCGAGGCCGTGATGGCTTGGAATTCCCAGCTGCCCAAGGATGCGGGTGATCCACAATTCCAATGAATTGGGAGCACGAGTGTTAATGAACGCTCGGTGTACCCTTCCCCAAGAGTATTTGGCAGCAGCAGGAGCCCTAGTTGTAAAGCGCGAGCCGGACACGGTGTAGCCTGCTGCGTACCAGATCCAACGTTCGTCTCGCGTCCCATGCCCTAGTCCACTTGCCAGGATCGACGGCTCCGCAGTCGTATCGGCTTCGCAATCGCATCGGCTTCGCAATCGCATCGGCTCCGCAATCGCGTCGGCTTCGCAGGCAAATTGCTTATCAGAGCTTGGTGATCCGGTGGCCTAGGCACACGTGCTGTTTGGGGTGGAGAGGCCAATATGGTGTTACGGCGTGACTATTTTTGGTAGCTTTGAATGAATGACCGACTGCGCAGGTCAACTGCTTTCGTGGTTGTATCAAAGACTTAGGTCAACGAACTTGCCGGCCGCTGCCCTGTGCAGGCATGCATGCCGCTTGTAGGCTGTGCGGGTGGCGCACCTGACTGGTTTGGCCTGGCGACCGCTTCCGGGAAGTCGGCGGCTGGGCGGTGGAATCATGACAATGCTGCCAATCGTGACCGCTATGCCAGCGTTGCCACACATGCGGCCCAAAACGGGCCCGGCGAGTGGCGAAATATACCTCCCGCGGAGCGAGCCCTGTGTTGCGTGAGGCGACCTTTCGGCAGTGATCGACACCCATCAGGAGACTGAATCGTGTCATCGCAAGGCAACTTTAATTGCAGGTTACGCGCGATCTGATGGTCGCTGCCGTTTGCGGCATTGGGGGTAGCATAGGGTGTTCCTTCCGATCGCTAGCATTGGCGAAAACCTGTGAAGTGAAGACGAGAAACTCATTCACTGCGCGCGGTGAACGGCGCAGTGAATGTGGTGAAATGGCCAAACACCCAGAGAAACACCTATGAACACTTCACCAAAAACTCACCACGAGAATTTGCGAGTTGACAGCGCTCACCACAAGTTGCAATACCCGCCCGCGCCGGATTCACGCGGAAGTGCTCGAGTTGTACTTGATCGAAAGACCTATTACTTCGGTCGCCATAACTCTCCGGAGAGCTATGCGATGTTTGGAGCGTGGCTCGCGCACTACGAACGTACGGGAACTACTTATAAACCCAGTGTGATTCGTGAGGCTGCAAGCAACTTCGTCGGTGTGGAAGTTCCGGAAGATACTGAGCGACGGTGGACCCTCCCAATCGCGAGTGGAATTGCTGTCATCTTTGCCGGTGCATTTATTTTCAATGTGTGGTTTTCCTCAAGCTCGCCGGATTCTCACGTCGATGGCATCGCAATGACCGCCACTGAGGTCGAGTACGTGCGATCGCTTCGGGACGTTGCTTCGGAGACGCTAAGCCGGCAATCGAAGAAAGCCGATCGAGTGGCGGAGATTATGGATCAGATCTCCAGGGAAGGATTACCCGATGCACCACCGCCGCGCATTTCAGCAAAGCCTCCGATATCTGAAGTCAAGTAGCTTGATAGCCGCTGGCGTCATCATTGGAATGACGATCACCGGGACCAACGCTGCTTCACCACACAACGGTCACATTGATGCGGTCGCACCGGCGAGGCTTGCGGCGACCGCTTGCGAGGCAGAGGCAATCGCATATGCAACCGCATACGCCGCCTATGAAGCGTCACTGGATGTCTTAAATGACGCCTACGACGCGCTTGTTGACTGTCAATCGCCTGAAGGGGAAGAGGGGCAGTACGAGCTTTCAGCGGAGCGAGCCAATGAGATCGCCGCGATGCGTTCGGTCCTCGAACGTTAAAACTGCACCCACAGCGCC
>DNPC01000775.1 GCA_003501565.1 Planctomycetaceae bacterium
GCGACGAATTGTAATGGGCGATCGCAACAGTACAGCGCGAGGGCCGAACATCCGGGGAGGGGATAAACCCGCCGACCGACGTCGCATCGACCTGTAAAGTGTCTTCTGCACGCCCGCCCCCTGCTACCGACGCATGCCCCAGCAGCTAAGTGGTGATGGGTCCAACGGCAGATTCGCTCTAATCATCTTCGCCGAATTGCCATGTTCCTTTCTTGAGCATCTTGAGGGCTTCATCCACGGCCCGCTTTAATTCGCGATCGAATCCCTTGAGCTCATCCTTTGGTGAATTCTCGACCCAGACGTCGGGAGGGACTCCAAAGTTCTCCAGGTTGATTCCGTAGTTATATTCCTTGGTTGGATCGTACGTGACGACCAGCGAGCCAGGAGTCCTGATCCTGGCCCCGCCCATCAGACCGTAGCTGCCAGTTGCAATGACGGCGCCGTAGGTTGGATTACCCACAATTCGGCCGAGCTTTAGATCTCGAAACGCTTGTGGCGTAACTTCACTGTCAGATGCACTTCGCCAGTTGATCAACATGACTTTGGGCCCGGCGATGGCCTGCCGAGGTCGACGTCCGCGGGCGCGGCCTCCCTGGCGCGAATTCCAATATTCGTAGGGCTTGCGTTCGAGAATGTCAATCAATTCTTGGTCGATGTTTCCACCGCCATTGTATCGGATATCGATGATCATTCCGTTCTTATTCCAAAACTGATCTATTTCGGTCCGGAATCTCTCGAGTGAAGAACGGTTCATCGATCGGATGTGAACGTAGCCAACTTTGCCATCAGACAATTCACTCACGTATTCACGGTTACCTTCTACCCACGCTTCGTACTTTAGGTTGCGTACGGACGAAACATGTCGAATTCGCAGCGTTCGTTCCGGCCCCAGTACCACCGTATCCCCGTCGGCTTCTCCCGGTGTGGAGACTGTGATATTCGCGTAATCGTTGAGCAGGTCGTTTAGGATGGCGAAGTAGTTATCGTTGCCTCGAATTGGTTGGCCCTCGATCTCCAGGACGATATCGCCTAGCTTCAAGTCTAGCCATTCTTTGTCCGCAGGGCCCTTGGGGTAAATGTGGGCGACTCGGAAGTACTCACCGTCACTGGTCATTTCAAAGCCCAGATGACGAGTGGAAACCAAGCGATCCATTGATCGAGTTGGAGGACCGCTAACGCCCGTGTGGGAGGCATTTAGCTCTCCGATCATTTCATTGCAAAGGTCGTACAAGTCTTGGTTTTCACCAACGTATTTCAGCATTGGCTTGTAACGCGACTTGATTTCGTCCCAGTCGAAGCCATGCATCTTTTCGTCATAGAAGCGATACTTCATTACCCGCCAGGCTTCTTCGAAAATTTGCTCCCACTGCTTCGACTTGTCGATTCGAACCTTTAATGAAAATTCAATCTTCTTCTTATCAGAGCCGCGAGTTGACATCTTGTAGAGGCTCGATCCGGAGCGATAGAAGAATGATTTGCCATCGCCGCTAAGCGTCAGGTCGGAGAAAGAACCGTCCGTGATTTTCTTCTCCTTGCCTCCCGAGACGCCAATCGAATAAAGAGCTCCACCTCGCGTGAAGTAGATCGTCTTGCCATCTGCAGAAGCCTCGTATCCGCGAATATCATCGGAACCGAAAGTCAGCTGGCGTGCTCGATCCATGATTCCATCGAGATCGATTTCTAGCGACTGTTTGGATGAATGATCTTTATCTTCTAACGCGTCATCGTCCTTGGTCTTGTCGCTATCCATGTTCTCGTCGCCTTCATCCGTGGCCTTCTCTTCTTCGTCATCCTTTTCTGGTTTCTCATCGGTTTGCTGCTTGCTAGAAGCCGACTTCTTGTTTTGTTTGTGTTTCTTGACCAGTGGATCATCTTGATCCTCAGTCAACTTGGTGAGCGATACGGCGTATAGCTGATAGGTGCCGGTACGATCTGATATGAACACAACATGTTTCCCGTCGGACGTAAGTGTGTTGCCGAACTCAGAGAATCGGCTTTGAGTTACGTTGTGTTCTTGACGGTTCTCGAGGTCAAACAGATAGACTTCGGAATCGAGATCCTTATCGGAGCGGTAGTAAATCAACCATTGGTCATCGTTGGAAAAATCGACGTTGCGGAATCCACCTTCGGGGTTATGAATTAGTTCCGTGAGTTTTCCGTCTGCAACATCGACGAGGAAGATCTTCTGGTCCGCTGTAAACGCGATTTTCTTCGAGTCGTGAGACCAGGTCATGCTGCCTTTCAAAGACTCTTGTTTGGTGAGTTGCCGGTGATTCTTGGTTTCGATTTCATACAACCAGATGTCTTCATCGCCAGCTTGGTCGGACATGTACGCTAAATGGCTGCCGTCTGGCGAAAACGTTACGCTACCGTCGCGCCATTCTGAACGCGTCACCTGTACTTTCTCGCCCATCTCTGGGTCAGCCGGAACGATGAATATCTCACCATTGAACTCGACCGCAACGGTTTCACCGTCGGGTGCTGGCGACATTCCGCGCGCTTCACTTTCAGATTCAACAACATGAACAAGGTTGTCTTTGGGGTCAAAGCTCAAGTCGATGGCGATTCTCTCTGGCTTGCCTCCTTCAATTGGCAACTTCCAAAGCTCAAACTCGTTTTCGTAGACGATCGTCTTGCCGTCCGGGCTTATCGAAGGGTATTGCACTCCGTCGGATTTGTGCGATGTAACCTGAGTCGGCTCATCACCATCGGGAGAGATCTTCCAGATGTTGAAGGTGTCATCACGTTCAGACATGAAGTAGATTTGGCCGTCGGCTCCCCACATCGGATGCGCATCCTGCCTGTGCTCGCGATACTCCTTGACCTTCGTATCGGTCAACTGACTGATTTTCTTAGTCGCTAGATTCTGAATCCAGATGTCCGTGTTGTTGTTGCCGCGATAGTGCTTCCTCCAATAGCGAAACCCGCTCCGATTGAACGCAATGTGTTTCCCATCTTGCGACATCATCCCTGCCGCGGCCCGATCCATATCCAGTGGTTCAGGCAATCCACCATCAGTTGGAACGACGTACAACGGCGATCCCCAGGGGCCCGCGCCGCGACTCGTTGTTACGATGATACTCTTGCCATCTGGTGTCCAGTACTGGATTGAGTCATCGGTGGAATGATGCGTCAGCTGCCTCGGAACGCCGCCAGTCGTCGGCACCATCCAAATGTCGGAGTTTCCCATCCGGTCCGAGTTGAAAGCTATCCACTTGCCGTCCGGCGAGAATCGCGGAAAAGTATCGCGGGCGATGTGGGCGGTGAGTCGGCGTGCGCCTGAACCGTCGGAATCTGCAACCCAAATATCACCGTGATAGCTGAACGCCAGTTGGCCAGAGTTGCTGATGTGGGGATATCGGACGAACTTGGTGGGCTCCGCCATTGCGGTTAGCGTTGAACACAGAAAAACGAAAATGCCTATCGAAACACGCAACGTGCTGCCCCTCGGTAGCTGAGTGAAAGATTCACAGAAAGAATCTCAAACTAATCGGTGGTTGCCGAGCTGTCGAGCAACTAGAGCTTTGGAAGCCCAGCATAAGAACACCGTGCCGGGGCGCCGTTTGCCAAGCGGCTCAACAGAACACTACAGAATGTGGCAACGCGTCCCTTAAAGTACTATATTATCTTCAACGCGGCGCCCGTGCGAACGCACCAACCTACCCTGCGGCGTCGCCACCCCACCTCCAAATCTCCTACCTTAACTCGGGGCTGATCATGTTAACGATCAACGGTCCAACGAGTCGCTTTTGTGATGGCCAAAGTCGTCGGAGCCTGCTCCCGTTCCAACAGATCCGCTTTCTTCGGCGTCACTTCTTTTTCGCTCTCGGTCAGCTTGCCGCGTAACATCTTGAGCGAACTCGTGACCGTTTCGACTTTCTTGATCGCAGTGGCCTTGGACACTTTTGAAACGGTATGGTTCGTGATTCAAAATGACAACACCTGTTGCTGCATCGGAGTTCAACCCCAGGTATCCAATAGGAAGTGGATGAAGTTCTTGTGCGCAATGCGCTGCAGATCTACCTCGCTGTAGCCTCGGGAACGCAGGATATCCAACAGCTTTGTTAGGTCAGCAATAGACCGAAGATCCGATGGCGTTTGCTCGCTGCCATATCCGCCGTCCAAGTCGGTTCCGATACCTACATGATTGGTGTTGCCCAACAGCTGGCAAATGTGGTCAATGTGATTCGCCAGAGCGTCTAGATTGGCGTCGTTACGATCAGCGTGGGTAGTACTTCCTCGCTGCCAATCCGAGACAACCATCCACACGTCACAGGCGACTCCAATCACAGCGTTGCGATCCGCCAGCGCCGTGATTTGTTGATCCGTAAGTTGTCGCGGGTCATCGACCAATGCACGGCAATTGTGGTGACTGGCCCAAATAGGTCCAGTAAAGACATCCAATGCCTGCCAGAAAGTCTGTTCACTCAAGTGTGTCGCATCCAGAATCATGTTCAGCCGATTCATTTCGGCCAGTAGTTCGCGGCCTGCGGCGCTGAGCGGGCCCTCTTGGTCGTGTCCGAGGGCGTAACGTCCGATGCCGTAATGTGCTGGACCAAGCGCTCTTAGCCCTTTGTCATGTGCTTGTTCGAGGTCGCCGATTGTTCGGATCGAGTCCGCGCCTTCTAAACTAAGGATGTACCCGATCGGGCAACTGCCAGGATCTTCCTCCCAGGCGTTGAGATGCGCCTGGAGTTGTTGCGCAGTGCGTATTTGACGTAGCTGGTTGGCGTCTTCCATCGCCTGGTACCAAGCCAGTTGCCCCTGAGTCATGGCCCAGGCTTGTGCGGGCGAATTCCATGCCCCGACCGGTGCAGCAGATTTCATACAACCGGCCAAAAGTGTCGCCACACACACGCCGACATTGGCACGCCGCATCTCTGGGAATGCGACAGTTGCGTGACCGCGTCCTGCCAAGTCCTCGAGCCCCGCTTCTTCCGCATTGATCTCATGAATACTTCGGCGCAGGTCCCGATTGTATTCCAGTGCATTGAGGCTCAGATCAAGGTGCGCGTCGAAGATCAGCATGGTCTATGCTCCTGCGTTCTCTGAAAGGCCCGTTGTGTTTCCCGATTGGCGCTCTTCTTCCAGCAGCGAAACCGCCGCCTCAAAGGAAACGGAATCGGGAGGCGTCAACAACGAAACCACGATACCCGCGACTACCGAGACACATACCGCCGGAATGACAGGATTCGCCCAGAATTCGAGCCACGGTCGAGCGTAGTGAAGGTGGTTGATTATGGCCGCGGTCAAGGAAGCGGAGATCAGCGAAGCGATGGCGCCGGGCGCGTTGTAGCGTGGCCAGAGTCTCCCAAGGAACCCCGCCACGCACATTCCTGAAAGGAATAAACCAATCATTGAGGTGATAAAGCCGACAATGGATTTCGCTGCCAACGTCATGGCGATTGCCAGTGCGATCGTAAAAGCTAGCGAGATGCGCGAAAACAGAATTACTTTGCTCGCGGCAGGCACTCGGCCAAGTATAGCTATTGAAACATCGGTCATAAGCGTTGTTACGCCAGCGACCGCATCCGAGCTGGCGCTTGACATCGTTGCTGACAGACCTGCGATTAGGACCGCCACGCCCAGCGCTAAAGGAAGCTGCTCCGTTGCCATGAAGGGGAAGACACGATCCACTTTTTCAATGCCCGGATTCGCTTGATATGCGGCGATGCCAATACTTGCTGGCAGCACTCCGAAAGCAAGATAGATAACTGCTGATGTTGCGAAAGCTTTGCGAACGGCTCTCGCCGATTTACCCGAGTAAACTCGTTGCCGAAACGACGGCGTCCCTAAAACTCCAACCGCCGTTGCGGCAGCCAGCGAAATCGCGTGAATCCAAGTTGATTCTGACTTAGCGGCAATGGTTGCATTCACACTCTGCAGCTGGTCCCAGCCACCGATCGCTTGATACGCAAATCCCGCCGTGATTACGAAACCAATGAACAACACGACAGCTTGCAGCGCGTCGGTCCATACGACAGCTCGGTATCCGCCAACAATGGAATACAGCGCAAATCCCAGCGCCACGATCAGCTTGGCTGTAATCGAAGGCAAGCCAAGTATTTGCTCAAGGTACATCGATCCGCCGATTATGTGAGCTCCCAGCCAACCCACGCACGCCAAATAAATCAGAATCGATAGTAGGTTGCGAACGGTTCGATTCGCACCTACGTAAGCCGAAATCTCTTCGGCCATGGTCATGAATCGGTATTGACGCACCGGAGCAAAAACCGCCGCAACTAACAGTAAACCGAAGAACCCGCCGATACCATAAAACCATCCCGTCCAGCCGTTCGCATAGGCCTTGCCGACAGCGCCCATTGATGATCCGGTGCCAACCATCGTTGCGACGGTCGTACCAAGAGTCAGAAAGAAAGGCAGCGACCGACCGCCCAGCAGAAAGTCCTCTCCCGTGCGATTGCCACGACTCATCCACAGCCCGAAGCAAAAGACGCCCGACAGATAGAGGGTGAACCAGGTCAGGAACAGTTGCGATGACATCGAGCGCTCGTAGGTAGACGAGTAGTAAACTGGTATTCTGGTAGGTTGAATCTGTTGCCCGTTGAATCGGTTGCCCATGGAGGAGCTCTTGTCCAACAATTTGGCGAATAATTGGCGGCAGTACTAGTTCGAGCCATTCGCTGACTCGCCGCGTGGTAGCATCACGGTCTAGGTCAATTCTGCGCGTCAGCCGCCCTGTGATTGCTGATAACGATGATAGCGTTAAACGAATCGAAAATGAGGCTTGAGATGAAACGATTGTTGGCAGCGTTTGCGGTGTTGGTTTTGATGGGACCGACGATCGCCGAAGACCGCAGACCCTTTTTGGTGTTATTCGTTGCCGGGCCCGACACCCATGGTTGGGGAGCGCATGATCACAATCCCAGTACGGCAGTGTTGTCCGAGTCGCTACAGGACGCGATGGGCAAATCTGTCCAAATCAAGGTGGCGTGGAGTGAGTGGCCGACCGAGGCCGACTTTGCAAAAGCGGACGTGTGCGTGATTTACTCGGACGGTTGGTCGCGCAGTGTGCTCAAAGGCAAGGAGCGAATGGAGCAGATCGAAGAATTCATGAATGCCGGGAAGGGTGTGCTGCGGATTCATTGGGCGACAGGGAGTGATCCGGCTGACAATGAGCGTCATCGAAAGCTGTTTGGTGGAAACATGGAAAGTGACTATTCGGTGCATTCGACCATATGGAATCAGAAGTTCTCACTCGCCGAGCACCCGATCACCCGCGGCATGAAACCATTCGAACTCGTCGATGAATGCTATTTCCACATGCACTGGGTTGATGAAAACAAGAGCGGTATTGTTGATATTTTGAGTGCCAAACCGGCACAGAATTTCCTCTCGCGTTCAATAACGCCGAAGGCGCGCGAGTCTTTGCAACGCAATGAACCTCAGACCATTGCTTGGGCTTATGAAAGGCCGCAAGGGGGACGAGCGTTTTCCTACACCGGCGGCCATTTCCACTGGGATTGGGCCAACGACAATGCGCGAAAAATGATCTTAAACGCGATTGTCTGGTCCGGCCAGCGCGAGGTCCCCAAGCAAGGCTTGAGTAGCACTCGCCCCACAGCCGAGCGCCTATTGGAATTGATGGCAGAACGCGGAAAAAAGACAAACCCCGACTGGACTGCAGAAGCCTTGCAGCCCTTATTGGACAAGTTGAATCAGCCCGGCGGAAAGATCGACTGGCGGCGTCCCTCGTTCGAGTAGGCTGTGCATATCCTAAACATCGTTTCAACTTTGCTCGCCAACTGTTACCTCGACGACGATTTAGCGAGGCGACGGTGTTGCGTCGTTCCATTCGTTTAACGGCAAGCCGGAGGCGACGGCGTTGCGTCGTCCCATTCGTTTAACGGCAAGCCGTAGGCGACTGTGCTTTGAGGCCTCATGCGACTTATTTGTACGTCGTCCAGCCGCCTCTGGGTATACCGGCAAACCGAGTAACGAATGACCAATTTTGCTTAGGCTTCCCCTCCTTTTCTGGATTCTCCTCAACATATCGGATCGCGTTCTCAATTGCTTCTTCTGAGTCGAGATACACTTTCCATTGGTGTGCTGCCCACATACGCGGCGGCCGTTTTTCGGGTTGGGCGTAATTGATCAACGGGTGTCGCCTGTCTTGAATGATTCTGGTTGTAGAGGCTCCTTTAAGCAGATTGACAATTTGCTCAACCTTGTAAGTGTGCCTGGCTATGACTAAGTGAGTGTGCTCAGGCAGAATCGAACACGCCCAGATCGTAAAGTTGCTACTCTTGATTCTGGTAGCAAAGCCTTGCGAGATCGACAAAGCCTGGTGGCCATCAACCGAAACCGCTGGGAATTCCAAGGCTTCCGTAGCTGCATCGCGTTGCTCGAGCTCGTGCGGTGATAACTCGCTCAACTCCCGGCGTTCAATCGTCTTCGTGGCCTTGCCAAATCGAACCAGCTCCCATCGCCGTACGAAATCGGACCAAGAGCCGCGGGAGTCGTTTGGCAACCAAAATCCGTACATGGGCAAAACAACGTGATAACCGTGGATCATGTTCTGTGTCCGCGATGGCGTGAGGTTGGGCAAACCTTGGTCGCTAAAGTGGAAAGCCGGATTGGGAATTCTATGCAAATACCTGGCCGGCGGGATGCGGGGCAGGCTGTAGCATAATTGCCTTCGGCGTAGAACAACGCAACGTCGTCGCCTACGGCTTGCCGTTAAACGATGAATCACTTCCAAATGTATCAGTCGTTTTAACCCGTCGCCTACGGCTTGCCGTTAAACGATGAACCATTTCCAAATGTACCGATCGTCTTTAACGTATCTCCCTGACTATCGCATATTGGATTCTGCATGAGCCAATTGAGCTGCAGCGGGGCTTTCAGGGCTTACTGTTTGGCGGATGTACTTTCAGGCGTTTGGTTGCTGGTTTGCTCTTCTAGCTCGACGACACGCACGCCCGTCTCAAAACTCAGTCGCTGTTGATCGAGGAGATTCATGCCGGTCAGCTTCCAGGTCCCATCGACTGGTTCTAAGTAGAAGACCGCCTGGTACTGATTCGTTCTTTCGTGAATGTGACCCCAATGCTCAACCGTACCAGCTACATTCCAGGTTGACGTCACTGCGAAGCTGCGTTCATCGTACACTTCGGAAGTCCCGCTCGTTGCTCCAGCATCGGTTTCAATGCTCTCCCACTGCACATCGGTGATGCGCGAAACGGCTCCCCCCTGCTCCTGCATCTTTAGACTCTGATTGATTTGCCGAAAAAGCGTTTCTTGGAACGAGCCTTCAGCACTCTTGGCCAGTGCATCATAAACCTCACTGTCGGTGTGGTAGTCGAAAGCGCGATAGATATTCTTATGCAACGTCTTGAATACAGTCTCGGCTTTTTCGTTTGAGATTTTCGGCGGCGGCTGCAAAGGGCTGGCGAATGTCATTCGAGAGAAAGGCAAGCAGCATAGACCGATGATCAGCAGCATACTCACCGCGATATAAGTGCGCGGCCGTCTTCCCCCTTCCTTCAGCAAACCCAGCGCAAACAGCAAGCAGCACGACAAACTGGCTGCCGATAGGAGGGATACAGACCAAACGGGTCGAGGCTCAAGCGTGACCTCTACAGGGCTAACATCCAAGTTCACTTTGCGCCCTGGATTGGTCCATTGGAAGTTCTCGTTCTGGTATCGGGCGAAGTCCAACCGACGCCCTTGATCGAATGCGAAACACACCGACTCGACACCCCACACGTTGTCGTTGAACATATTCCAGGTCAGATCGACCTTGTCCGGCGTGCCTTTTGTACTGTACGTCAGAATGATTCCAACACGCGCGTTAACTGCGCTAACACGCTTTTGCTCCGCCGGCTTCGCAAAGTCCTTGAAGTCCAGGCCGAAGAAGTCCAGCCGTTCGACGACTGGCTTGACCGTGATTCCATCTATCGCAATCGGGTTGGCGTCGGCAAAGTACGCTTCGATTGCTTTTCGGGATGCCTTTTGCTCAGCAACGGAAAGGAAATCTGCGTCCTCGCGCGGGAGAGCCAAGAATGATTCAAGCGTTACTAGTGGAATCAGGATCTCGTGCCGAACCTCAAAATCTTCGATGTAGAGAAACGAGTAGATGGTTCCAAAGCTCGTGATGCCAAGCGTCTCTTCGCGACGTTCATCCATCCACTTCAGCCAGTCCTTTTCCGATGCATCCGGAGCTAAGGGAGGATGTTCCCAGTTGAATCGAATGGTTTGTGGCTCGCCAGGTTTCATCGGAAAATAGTACGGCGTTTCCGAGCCCTCTTGTTTTAGATTGAAGTAGACGACCGCCGGCACAACCGAGGTTGGATCGACGAGTTGCTGACTGAAGGTCAAGAATTCTGGAGGCTCCGACAACGAATACTCGAATCGAAATTCCAACGTAATCGACATGAGATCACTCATCTGCACGCCGTCTGGCTTGAGCGAAGAATCATCCACCGATACGGCACTTTCCATAAGCCATTCACCGTTTACGTCACGGATAATGAGTCGGTCCAGCAGAAACTGTTTGTGCTTTTCGATCGCTCGTTTGATGTCCTCATGGGCGATGTTATTCTCGCTGTCGGGTTTGAGTTGCTGGAAGAAGTAGAGATCTTCCAAAAAGACCTCTATTGAGACGAGGATTTTCTCTTGTGTGACAAATACATTCTCATGAATCACAGAAACAGGATGCCCCTCTGCCTTCCCAAGGCAAAGAAATCCAACCATCACGGCAGTCCAGAATGGCAGCGACGAACGTATTGCCAAGCTCTTCTGTCGTTCAGGGACGGTCAGAGAGAATAGGTTCTTCGTGAGCATCATCATCCTCAATTAATTTGCCAGTCGCTCAAATACTATCGCTGAAGTCTGCAGGATCACGAAAACGGTTGCACCTTCCGCCAACCGCCAGCAGAAAGGTTGCAAATCGCCATGCGTTTGCAGCAACACTCTCATTCTGGAAGCTGCACCGTCGAGCGATCGGGGTTACGCAATACTATTGCACGTGTCATCGGCGTACAATCATGGTTCACATTTCGAACCAAGCTGGCGGTCCAGGCATACCGTGAGCGACAAGGCGCTAGCCGTCGGTATTTCAAGTGCCACCGGCGGCTAGCGCCTTGCCGCTCATTTAGACATCATGTGTCTCGTCGAACAGGTCCGCTAGGTTCAACTTCTGAACTATTCCTCTGACCCACAGTTGGAACACAAGCATGCTCCGAATTTCATTGCTCTTCATTCTCATGCTGTCTGGATCGCTTCCGTGCCACGCGCAGACATTCCAAGCTGGCTCAGCGATTGCTGACACCACGCCAACGCAGTGGCCACAAAGTCTGATTGGCGGATTCAGTCCGATACCATGTGAAAAGGCAAACGATCCCTTACACGCGCGTGCATTTGCATTTCAAAATGGCAAGGGGCGAGTAGTGATCGCGACGGTCGACGCCTGCGTCACCTCGCGCGACGTATTGGACGAGTGCAAGGCGCGTGCTGCTGCAGCGACAGGCTGGAAGACGTCCGAAATGATGATCTCCTCAACGCACACCCATTCAGCGCCCTCGCCAGCCGCCGCGACCTATCGCGAAACTTTCATCAACGGAACGTCGCAAGCAATAATCGAAGCGATTGGCAATCTGGCACCTGCGCAGATCGGATATGGCGAGGATGAAGTGCCGGAGGAAGTATTCAATCGACGCTGGTTCCTAGCCGATGGCAAAATGCCGCTCAATCCGTTTGGGAAACTAGACCAGGTAAAGATGAATCCGAACCGTAAGCACATTGTCAGGCCGGCCGGCCCAACCGATCCGACCGTAGCCGTGCTGGACATTCGCGACACTCGCGGGCGCCCGATCGGAATCTACACGAACTATCCGCTGCACTATATCGGCGCCACCGGTGGTTTAGTTTCGGCGGACTACTTTGGAGAGTACGGGCGGATCGTACACGGGCGAAACCGAAATGCAGAAGGATTTGTCGCGGCACTGTCCAACGGAGCCAGCGGAGACATTAACAACATCGACTTTGACGGCACTCGGGCGCCACGTGCTCCCTTCGAGCAGATTCGACTCGTGGCTTCGAAAGTAGCCGATGCGACCTGGCGAGCGACTCGTGAAATCAAAATGGATAAGAATCCGAAAGTCGCAATCTTGCAACGGGAAGTGAGTGTGCGGAAGCGAACTGCGACTAGGGCAGAGGTCGAACGGGCGACGCGGATCTTGGAGATGAGCGAAGAAGAGATCGCAGAGGCAAACCTCCCGAGGTTAGCCGTCAACTACGCTCGCCGCACACTTGTTCACAAAGAACCGAACCAAACCTATGAAGTCCTCATTCAGACGATTCAACTCGGGGACACCGTGCTGGTTACACTCCCCTTCGAAGTGCTCGTGGAAATTGGCCTAGAAATCAAGGACAAGAGTCCGTTCCCGAACACCATTTTCGTTAGTCTGGCAAACGGGGCGTTCGGATATCTGCCGACGCCTGAACAGCACTCACTGGGTGGTTATGAAACCTGGCTCGGCACCTGCCACGTCGAACCGGACTCATCCGAGTTTCTGACACGCAACTTGTTGGAGATGCTGGCCGAGTTGCATGATTAGAGCGGTTCAAGTTCCCGGACAGCGATTGTTCGCCTAGTTGAGCTTGTGTTTTCATCGGTCTCGAACGACATACGCCTGTGCGACTCGCTCTAGCCTGCATATTGCATCAGCCGCAGTGCGATAGAGAGAGTCCGGCTTAGAACCTATCAGAAAACCCATTAGCCGATCGGCGTTGGCCGCGGTTCCCACCCCAACAACCGGGGCTAACGCCCAGCGGCTGATGTTCGACTCAGGGTTTT
>DNPC01000772.1:0-1335 GCA_003501565.1 Planctomycetaceae bacterium
ATTGGGGGTGTAGGTCAGCGTGTTATCAGAATTGACTGAGACCAAACCGCTTGAGCCATCCGTTGCGGATTGTACGCTGAGTATGTCACCGTCTACGTCGGAGTCATTGCCCAGCACATCGACGGTCACCGGAGTGTCTTCTGGTGTCGTTACCGAGTCGTCCACGCTAACCGGAGCGTCATTGACTGGCGTAACGGTCAGGTTGACCGTGGCCGTGGCAGCATTGCCAGCGGTATCGTTGATGGTGTAGGTGAAGCTATCGGAGCCATTGAAGTTGGCATCCGGCGTGTACTCTACTTGGCTTCCAACGATGACCGCTGAGCCTGAGCTAGGCTGTGTAACCGAGGCTATGGAGAGTGTATCCCCTGCCGGATCGGAGTCGTTCGCCAGTACGTTGATCGTTACGGTTTGATCTTCATCGGCTGTGCTGCTGTCATCTGTTGCTACCGGTGGTTGCGATGCAATGCTACCCGTCACAGCAACGCTATCGACATACCAGTAGTCATAGCGGCTGCTGGACATGTCACCTTCGAAACGAATCCACAGCGTGTTTGATTCAAAGGGGATGTCGAAACTGTAGTCACGGTAGGTATTGTCATCTTCGCCGTTGACAAAGGTCTTCAACGTTGTCCAGTTCGATCCATCGGGGCTGACTCGAACATAAGCTCGATCGCTGTTTTCGAATGAACGCAACTTGCTTGCGAAGGACAGATTCAGATCAGTGATACCTGTAGTATCGACTTGCCGAGTCAATGAGCCACGACGCTGGATGATGGCGTGTGTCGAACCATCGTTCGGGCTGCTGCTGGATGTGAAACCAGTGTTGCTACCCAGTCCCCAAGGACCAGTCCAGGGTCCACTCCCTCCATTTGGTGTGCCGTTGTCAAAGCTATCTCGAGCATTGATCTCAACCGGTGGTGGCGGAGGCGTTCCAAGTGAGTACTTTTGTACGAACCCATCGAGCCCTGCATTCTTGACCGGGTGGATTGCATCGGAGGTCGTCTCAAAAGCTGCGTTGTTTGTGTACCCTGCAACAAAAAGAGATCCGTCGACAATGTTGGAACCTACGAGCCAGGGTAAGCCATCACCTGCGAAAGCATCATCAATGGTCACGCTGTCGACAATCCGGGCGATGTCCGAGTCAAAACGGAAGAAGAAACTTGTTTTCGGATCGCCTCCGGAATCAAAACCAGTTATCACTGGGCGCTGTCCATCAAGCGTGATCTGTGCGCTGGCCGCATTTGTGCGACCTTGGCTGGGCTGAAACCATGAGGAAAGTTCGAGCGAGCCCGCCGCATCAATCTTACTTACAAAAGTTCCGATGGAACCAGAAGT
>DNPC01000772.1:1400-6491 GCA_003501565.1 Planctomycetaceae bacterium
AAGTTCCGATGGAACCAGAAGTGCTCGGTGGTACGTAAGCTCCGGGCGTGATAGCAAAACCTTCAATTGCACTCGTTCCTACGATATATGTGTTTCCGCTTGCATCGATTGCTGCATCCTGTACCGTTTCGTTGCCAAAGAAGGTGCTGTAGAGAATCTCCCCGTCACTCGTCATTCGAATGACGAAACCAACACGTCCATCTCGCTCTGTTTGAACCGCGTCGGCGGTGAGTGGGAAGACTTCAGAGTTGGTGTTGCCGACAACGTGAATCAATCCGGAATCATCGACACCGATGCCTCGAACGAAATCTGTGCTAGAACCTCCGAGGTAGGTCGCGAGTTGTTTTTCATACCCAGCTGCAGTTGGCTTGAAACTCGCAACGATTCCGTCGATCCCACCGCTATGTATCGAATCGACTGAAGATTGATTGGTGGTAGGGAAATCGGTTGAGCGAGTACTACCGCCAAGTACCAGATCTCCAGCCGGCGAAACCGCTAGAGACAGATAGGTGGTATCCTCATCTCCTGAGCCACCGAGGTAAGACGCAAACACGAGTTCGCTCGTTGAAATATTCGCTGAGTCTGAATCGATTGCGTTGCCGTCTAAGATCATCGCATAGAAGTCGTAACCTCCGGCGCGCGTTGACTGTGCAGCATCCGCAGTTACCGGGAGATCATCTTGCAACGTTGCGCTAATGAGATAGACCAAACCGGCGTCATCAACAGCCACTTCGTAGGCAAATTCCTGGGTTTGCTGCGACCAAATTAGGTCGCCGGCCGGAGACAGCTTGCTAATCGCGGCAGATTCAATTTCAAAAGTTTCTGGATGATACGAGTAGTCGGCAACATAGACGTTGCCCTGCTTGTCTTGAGCAATGGCACCGACACCGTCCTCCAATGGTGACGATGGGAAGAAGGTCGAAAAATCCAGGTCCGCGGCTAACAGCTGCCGGTTTTCAAGCTGTTCGAGGCTGCGGAGCAGACTCCGACGACGCGTGTTACGAGTGTTCTGAGATTTCCGTGAGGCGAGACGTTTGAGTTGAGAAAACATGGATCGAGCTCCGCCGCGTATTCTTAAGGGGAAAAATTGGCTTTTCACCTTGTTCGGCGTAATCCCGGCAGACTGTGCCTCAACGAATTTGAGAGTTTTGTGGATGTCCCCACATTTATCCTATGTGTTAATAGGCGGGGCCAGAACGCAAACTGTCTTTGGCTTTCCGCTGATTTCGGAGCGTCTCTAAAAGTCACCGCGGTTGGATGGGGAATACCCGACTTTCAGCAAGCCAACAAAAGGCAACGGCTCAACAGCGTTAGAGAATGCGGGACGATCGAACTACCTTGTTTGTATGGTTCGCAACCATCTGCTGGCCTCGCAAGGAAAACACGCAACTGCGTGTGGCACGGGTTTGCCCGTGTTGTCCTCAGGTTACTAGCTTGCAGATTCGACTGCTAAAGGTCTGAACGAAGGCAATTTGGGTTGAGAGACTGCCGCTTCGGTCGAGTGTGAAGGTCACAAAAGTGCAAGCTGGCAAGAGTAAGAACACTGGCAAGCCAGTGCCACACCTGCCGTGTTGTCCTCAGGTTACTAGCTTGCAGATTCGACTGCTAAAGGTCTGAACGAAGGCAATTTGGGTTGAGAGACTGCCGCTTCGGTCGAGTGTGAAGGTCACAAAAGTGCAAGCTGGCAAAAGTAAGAACACTGGCAAGCCAGTGCCACACCTGCCGATCTCGCTTAGCAACTTGCTCCGCGATCCTAGATCGCCGAAGCAGTGGGCCTCACTCAGTTTCTTTTCTCGGAAGCGCCGAAGGAAGCATTGGTTTCTCGCATCGCCCTGTCAGCAACTTCACGAAACTGAATTACTGTATCAGGCACAACTTCTTGTGCGTCTACCCAGCTTCGTGCTTCTGAGTATGCCACCTCACTCTGATCCGTTCGCCCGAGCCGACAAAGTGCGGCTGCTTTGATAAAGGAATAGCCCGGCTGTACACTTCCTTGAATCTCGTCTGCCTTTTCAATCTCCAGAGCTGCCGCACTAAATTCTCGAGCTCCCAGGAATCCAACCGCCAATCTTCTTCTCGCCCATGCTTCACGCGACGCTGGGGACTTCCCTACTACGTGAACCTTTCCTAGCTCACTCTTTCTAACACTAGCTAGCGCAACTGCTTGCTTCCCCATTTCAATTGCTTTATCTCTTGCATCAGAAGAAGCATCAACTTCTAAACCAATCGCTTGGCATCGATTAGCTAGGACGGTTGTGAGATTGTATTTCGCGTTGTCCTCCACCATTTTATGACCGCATCCCGAATTCGCCACAGCACGCAGCAGTTCGACACCGCGGTCAAATTCACCGGTCGTGGCCAGTGCGAATCCTAGATTCGACTGTTGCCTCAAAGTCGAAAGCCCACATTCACCGAACACTTCCTGGGCGGTTTTCCAAGCATCTTCGTAATATGGCACAGAGTCAGGGATAAGTTCTTGTTTGACCAGCGCAAGTGCAGCGTTCGACTCAAATACGTAGCGTTCGGCGTCGGGTAGCCCGTGCTCGCGTTTAAGCATTTCTTTGCAGAGCTCGAATGCGTCTCCGCCCTGATCGAAGTCAAGAAGGGTATTTAGTAGCAGCTTGGCACACTTCACCGTGTAGGCGTCCGAGTGCCCTCGCGATTCGACACAAACTCGATACATCTTCCGGCGCGAATCAATTGCCTCAGAAGTTCTGCCAGCAATTGCGTAGATCGATGCAGCTTTGTTGATTGAATTCAATGTAGTAGGATGGTCCGCCCCACGGACTTGAGTGCTTTGCTCAATAAGCTCATTGATGAGCGTCAGCGCGCGATCGACATCGCCCCTCGATGCAACGACTTCAGCAAACTCAGCTTTTATCAGTAATGTGTTACTGTGTGTCATCCCCTTGGTTTGAGCTGCAATCTTGAGCGCTTTGGCAAGATACTCTTCCGATGCTTCTAGCTCGTCCAACTCGCGGCAAGTTCGCCCAAGGTACAAATAGTACAAGCTTGTCTCAGAATCGAACTCGCCAATTCCTGCGATGAACAGAGGCAACAATTCTTCCAATTCTTTTTTCGCCTCAGAGTACTCCTTCATCTCGACATGGAGGTTAGCAAGGTCTCGGCGCGACAGAAGTGTTTTCCTCGACTTTACTCCATATACCTTAGTACGACCTTCTATTAGCGTCTCATACACCTGTGCCGCACTACTAAAGTCTTCTTTACGTTCATAGATTCCAGCCAGAACAGACCGATATCGCATTAGCTCTGGATGATTATCGTCAAGTAACTGCGATGCCTCAGAACACAATGCCTCCTGAAGTTCCAAAGCCTCTTCATCGCGGTTCAGCCCTTTGAGTGAAATCGTTTTTGCATTTCGTACGGAAAACTTATACGGAATATTGGAATTCGTAAGTGGATTGGCAGCGACATCGAGAATCTTCTCGAGCTGTTCCAACGCATCCTCGTAATTCGACTCAGCAAAATAGCAGCTCGCGATCCCGAACATAGCTCTGAACGTTTCGATGTCCGACTCACCATGTGTTTGCAAAGCTAAATCATACGCGGAGTCAAATAGCTTTCTCGCCTCGCCAACACGGTTCAATTTGATGAGAATTCTCGCATGCGTGATCATCGACTCGATTGTGTCACCATCTTTTTGGCCGAGGATGCGACTTCGAGCTTCGAATGCCTTAGAGCTATTCCTTTCAGCAGATTTCCAATCATCCAACGAATAATAAGTTCTTGCTATGGCCTCTTGGATAGCCGCCTTTACGAGCGGTCTGTCCCCGAAGGATGAGGACATCTTTGCCTCGGCTTCAACGAGCATTTCTTTGACAGTAACCTCGCTTTCCAGGGCTCGTGATGGCATTGCCGACTTGAGAACATCCGTCACGAAGAACTCAAGTATTGCTTTAGATTCGTCTGCCTTCGTCTGGGCGAATCGGGCACTCGCTTCAGCCTCAACTTTAGCTGTAGTAGCTTGGGCCGCCTGCCAAAGCGATAGAGCAGTTCCTGCACAGAGTGCCAGGACCACCGCTGATGTCGCCAGTACAGGACCGCGATTCCTCTTAAAATATTTGAGAATCCGGTACTTTGCAGATGGCGGGCAGGCTTCCACCGCATCACCAACGAGAAATCGTCCGATGTCTTCGCTGAGTTCTCGTGCGGATTGATAACGGCGATTGCGATCTTTTTCAAGTGTTTTCATCACGATCCAATCGAGCTCGTTCGCAATGAGCCGATGAACTTTTTGCTTGTTGCCTCCGCGCCGCTCAACTAGCGTCTCACGTGCGTCTTCATTCAACGTGCTGAGCCGCTTGCTTGGGCGTGGTGGCTCTGTTTCGCAAATCCGCTTGCGAAGCTCGTCGAAGCTAAGCTCTTTTACCGCATCACGATCGATTGGCAGCGTCCCCGAGAGAAGCTCATACAACATCACGCCAAGTGAATACACGTCGCTACGCGTATCGACATCCACGTTGGATAACGAAGCTTGCTCGGGACTCATGTACAACGGTGTGCCCATCATTTGGAACATCCCGGTGAACATCGTTTTATCCGTCAGGTTGTCCGTTAACGCTTTCGCAATTCCAAAGTCGATCACCTTAACAAGCGGTTCACCGTCTTGCTCAGTCAGCAACACGTTGGAAGGCTTGATATCGCGATGGATTACGCCCTTGTTATGTGCATGCTGGATTGCGCTGCATGCATCTCGAAATAGCTCCAGTCGACGACGCGTAGGCATCTTGGCCTGGTCACAGTAGTCCATCATCGGAATGCCACGGACCAGTTCCATCACAAAGTACGGTAGCCCTGTTTCCGTAGTTCCAGCGTCGAGAACTTTGGCGATGTTGGGGTGATCCATCATCGCCAGTGCCTGTCGTTCCGCTTCAAAGCGTGCAATTACTTGCTTTGAATCCATGCCGGGCTTGATGATCTTCAGCGCCACTTTCCGCCGTACAGGCTCGCTCTGCTGTGCGAGATAAAACAGTCCCATTCCGCCTTCGCCGATCGGCTCGAGCAATTTGTAGGGACCGATCTGTGAGCCAACGCCCAGCCGGCCGCTCGAGCTATTGAGGGAAAACCCAT
>DNPC01000235.1:0-5934 GCA_003501565.1 Planctomycetaceae bacterium
CTCTCGGGCCACGTAAACAACGCATGCCCAAAGTCGACGCAATCCGTAAACAACGCCATCCGCCGGTGGAACGACCGTTTGACCGCGCGCAAATCGGTCCCAGATAGCGCCTAGCACCGTCACAACCGCCAACGAGCCAAGTGCAAACCCGATGATGACCATGGGACGCGACAGTGTCAGCCCGTACAGTAGCGACAGAGGATTGAACAACGGCGCTGATAAAGCAAAGGCCGTTATCGAACCAGGCCGGATCCCCTGACGCCGCATTTCACGGATGATTGGAATGACGCCGATTGAGCATACCGGCAGCAGCATTCCAACCAACCAGGACTGAGGCAATGACCGCAGCGACTCTCCGCCAAAAAGCTTGCGGATTCCGTCCTGTCGCAAGTAGAAACGGAATACAGCGGCAACAAACAGACCAACGATCAACGTCGGTGCGGTCGCCAACAGGCCACCGAAGGCGCGAATGAGACCACCTGTTAACATCGTATCCATATCTAACCCAGACGTTGAAGGTTGTTTGGTGGAGAACTAAGTCGCACTGGCGTATTTTAGATCTGATCCTGAAGTAGTGCAGGATCCTCGGAGGAAGGAGGTGGGATTTTTGCCTGAGCATCGCGCAGTAGTTCTACCAGCCGCTCAAAATCAGATTGATGTTCGGCCAAATTATCACCGGCACTTAGATGACCACGCATGGCCTCGCTGAGTTCATAAATCGGCAGCCAATCCGCTTCGGAAAGATCCGTATCGGCAGCGATCTCTGGTGCCCAACCGACCAGGTCCTCGAGTTCTTCGTGCAACTGGCTTCGCTCTTTTTCATCCCCACCTCCACTAGCGATACTCACCGCCCGAGTTTCGATGAAGTCAGCTGCTTCCAAAATACTCTCTGGCCAGTGTTCGGGTTGAAAGTGCTCATGTTCGTAAAGCGATTCTTTCTCCTGTGCGCACCCTACCAACAACACTAGAAATACCAGCGGCGTGGACATGCTCAGTCGTCGTGCAGTCTTCAGCATGGCGGTTACCTCAACGCGAAAGTAAAGTTCAAACATCGTTACTTACGATGATCCACATACCCATATTGCAGCGGCGTGATCGTTCTGCAGTGTAGTGGATCGGTCGAGAGTTTGTGATTCTGCGGGATTCTAAGCAGGTACCGAAATCGAACTTAGCAGGTCATTAATCACGTTTGCCTCGTCGCGGACGCGAGTCACCAAACGCACACTTAGCACCGGGCTGGCAACATCTTGGATATCGTCGGGAGTGACGAAATCACGCCCCTTCAGGATTGCCCAGGCTTTGGCAACTTGTTGCCAAATTAGCATACCCCGCGGGCTAATCCCCAACGAGATGTTTTCGTTAGTCCTAGAAGCTTCACATAACGCAATCAGATAGCGCTGGACTTCTTCGGAAACGCGACAGGAATCGACTTCACGTTGCGATGCGATCAGCGCGTCTTCGCTGAGCGTTTGCCCTTCGCTGCTTGTCGTGTGTTCTCGATTCAAAATGGCCAGCTGGGCTTCCCCGTCGGGATAGCCAATTTCGAGCTTCATCGCAAAGCGGTCGAGCTGTGCCTCGGGCAATGGGTAAGCACCATGACTATCGATCGGGTTTTGTGTGGCGATTACGAAGAACGACGGTGAAAGATGTCGCGCTTCGCCGTCAATCGTAACCTGCCGCTCAGCCATCGCCTCGAAGAGTGCACTTTGCGTCCGCGGCGTGGTCCGGTTAATCTCATCGGCCAAAAGGATATCAGCGAATACCGGGCCGGGATGGAACTCGAATTCTCGCGTCTTTTGATTAAACAGGTTGAAGCCCGTCACATCGGTCGGCAGCAAGTCAGGCGTGCACTGGATACGTGCAAACTTGGCTCCGAAGCAATCGGCGATGGCTTTGGCGAGCGTGGTCTTCCCGAGTCCTGGTAGGTCGTCCAGTAGCAGGTGCCCGCCTGCCAGCAGGCAAGCAACCACGAGCTCTATACGGTCAGCCTTTCCTAGGAGCACTTGGTTCAAACGCCCGCGAAGCGTTTCAATCACCGCAGCCGAATTCGTCTCGTTCATCGTGTTCGCATTCTTTTGTCAGTTTGTGATGAGGGCCACCGTGCCGGAGTACGATGCCAGTTCGACGGCCAGCGGCGCTTAGCTTGCGGCCATTTCCGGTTTCTCAGACCGGTGCTTCGTTCGGCGGACCGATCTTATGATTCCCGGCATTGCGGAGAGCACGGCACGGTCCGCATCCTGCGTTGCCGACCGTAATCCTGGACGCGGCGCCCCGAAGCGGGATGCATCGTAGAGTTCACAGAACTGCACTGCAACCGCCTGTTGCGTTTCGTTAAGCCCCCACACCCCCGATTCTAACCGACGTCGAGCGGTCAAATTGCTCGGGCGAGACTCGCCGATGAACCGCCAGCGGATGTCAAGCAGCCGTCGCATCCAAACTAAACGCTTATGCATCGGCAAGCCATTGAGCAGCGGCGCGAAAACGAGCATAGCAAAGTTGAACAACCAAGCTCGCGAGAAGTAAACGATTGCCAATAGGGCGACAGTAGCCCCCACGACTGCGGCGATGACTGGCCAGTTCGTTCTCAACCAATAGGCCCAAGTGCTGCGGATCGGAGGCTGGCGAAATCCCGGAGAAGGCTCCAGCGGAACCCAGTAGCCGTGTCCTGCATTCACTTCCAACCACACATGCGCGTCCTGCGGTAAGATCGCCGTTGCACTCTCCGACGAAACAAAATGCTTTGGATTTGCGTAGAAGCCGGTCACCAACCGTGTTTGGTACCCAAGCCGATCCAGTACGAGAGCTGCTGTCGTCGCAAACAAGTAGCTTGGTCCGGACCGGGAGTCCAGGAAGTCGGCGAGCGAAGTAACCTGATCGTCCTCACTGCTAGTATTCTGGAGATCAAACTGGCTACGCACGCCATATACAACTGCCTGCACTTGCGACCATCCACGAGGCTCATCGCTGGCAAACTCCTTGACCAACTGAGCGATTTTCACTTCGCATTCTGCGCTCACGACCACACTGGGCTCACTTCGCGCGGTTGCCTTGAACTGGTTATCTAGCTTTTCTGCATCAAGCTCACTATTGATGAATCGCACCACGGTGTAGTCAGGCACCGTATCACGACCAGGCATCAATAAGCAGCTGTTTGGTGTGAACGCAAAGAAGTCCGCCTGCCTAAGCATGTCGATATGCCACAACTGCAGCCCAGACGGCGCGGGAATGACATTGTCGCCGTACCGCGTAAATCGCATGGCTTCGGGGAACGCAGACACGAAAGGACTCAAGTTGCCCTGAACTGGCAAGCCCGGAGGAGCAAACCAAAGATCTTCACCTACCTCAACACTCTGCGGCTGCATCTTACGCAGCTCGTTTCGATCATACACTTTCGACTGAGACCAGCTGTGCCCGTCGAATTGATCGAGCCGCTGAACGGCCAAGCGTACGCCACTGCGTCCCTCCCAGAACATCAGGGCGTTGGACGCTAAGTCCTCGAGACGCTCCTTTGCTTTGGGCATTTTGCGTTCGACCGAAAACTCGCCACCGCTACTTCGATTCGCTTCCGCTATCCTACCGGCGGGGCGTTCAACGTTTTCCTGTGAAAGCGCTGCCGCGCGTTCCACCTTCTTCTTGCGAAACGGATTTCCAAACTGGTCACTGAACACATCGAATAAGCTGGGTTTGACCGAGTCCAGAAAGAAATCTGTCTCAACCGCCCCGAATGAAGTGGCATGGTTCTTGGCGGCGATCAAGGCATCGCCGTTTCCAACCCCTGAACGAGCGGTTCGGTCTTTTGATGACGTTCCGCCACTGGTTGGCATAATCTCCGCCCGCAGTTTTCGCAGAACGGGTACGGAATCGGACACCAGCAGTACCGCCAAAACAAACGCACCACAGCCAACGACCAGCGTTAAGACGCGCGGCGTCAGCGAGCGACTAATGCGATTGGCCCGTAGCGTGCTGACATCAGCCCAGTGCTTGCTGACCAACCACCATAGACAAACAGCCATCCAAAGATAGACGACCAAAGTGATCTCAGGTGAATCCGATGTAAAGACGGTGAAGAGTGTCAAGAAACCGCTACACACGACACTCAGGTTCTGACCACGTGAACTCTTGCTGACCAGGGCTAGGGCAATCGATCCCCACCCCAAATTGGTCAGCATCAAGATCTCGATATCATTTCCGTGCCCCATTCCCAGGGCAATTTGATTGACGCCCCACGGCATCAAAACCACCAGCACGGCGGTCAGTGGAAACGCCCAGCGTATCCGTTGCCAATTGCGTGTCCAGAACAGCAGAACAATCAGGCCAACGCAAGCCAACAACTCCGCGAGAACTACGCCTCGAGCATCGTAGTCCAATCGGCGCAGCACCATCGAGACAATGCCGATAATCGCTAGCGCCACGACGCTCGTCCGGTCAAATACGGAATCTTGCGTCACCGCATCAGCCTCCGAACGACGGACGTAGCGACTACTATCCGGCGTCGGCTCGATCGGCGCTACCAGCGTTCGTTCAGGCTGCTGCACTGTCAAGACTCACCTCCTGGAGTAGACGTGCCAGCTGCAAATCGACCGGTTGCTCCAAATCAATTTCCGCCTGATATAACGTCGCTTGACGTCTGGCGGATGTACTTCCCAGCTCGGAGGTAACCGAGATATATCTGCCTGTCGATTCGTCTTGCTTTGCCTTGTTCAGTTTCAATTCGCCTGGGTTTGTCGCATCTAGATCCGAACCGGCCAAGCTAGGTCCAATCGTGATGCCACGCTTGCGTTCAGCAGGAATATCAGACTCAGGCGTATCGATTGGAATAGCGGCCAAGGCGTCTAAGGCTGAGGCCAGCGCTCCACCACCAGACCGCAATTGCGTTTTCCGATCGTCGATAAATAACTCGATCGGAACATGCCGTGCGACCAAGAAGTCGACCAGGCTAGCGGCCACGCGAACCCGCCAAGCCAAATTTTCGCGGGACTCCCATTCTTCGCCCGCGCATCGTCCTGTATGAACTCGAATCGCGACGGGACTTTTTTGCGGCCCCCCGCGTTCGCAGACAATGATGGAGTCCTGTCGGGCCGACTGCATCCAGTGAATACTTCGCAGTGAATCTCCCCGCCGAAACTCACGGACCCCCAAGAACTCCCCGTGATCCGTTGGCCGCAGCCCGGCACCTGTCTCGGCTATCTCGCTACCCGACCACTCAAATTCCGCAGCAATTGGAACGATCATCGGTCGCACAACCACACGGCTGTATTGAGCAACAGGGCGACGGGCGGTGTAAATTCCAAAGGGAAATGCACAAGCGATCTTGGGAGCATCGGCGGGATAGTGCCCGCGATATTGCGGCTGAATCGGTAAACGATATTGAGCGGTAGAAAACGCGGGCACGCGTGCCAAGCCACATTCAGCGACCACCGAGTCTCCGGTGCTACCCAACGTTTTTGCGAAGTAGCCCTCGACAACCAATCCCATTACGGGAACCGGAAGCGGATTCTTGACACTGAACAACAGATGAGCTTCATCGCCCTCGTGCAAGGCATCTCGGTCACATTGCAATTTGCATCGTAGACAACGTGTGGCCACCCATGGGAAACCTAGGCCAAACAAGACAATGATCGCCAGTCCAGCCGCAACACTCCAGCCGATCGGACTGAGAAACGCTCCAACTAAGACACTTGAAAGCAGGGCTACGCAAAACCAGCCCACCGGCTCCTTGAGCCAGTAGACATAGACGTTCAGATTCGGACAGAAATCCGTCGTTAGGAATGCGTGTAGTTTTGATGCGATAAATCGCATACTACTTCTCCCTGGTGGTCACGACTGGGAACAACGAGTGGGCCATCGGCAGGCGGTAAATGGCAAGCTAAACATCAGCCGTAGGGCGTTAGCCCCGGTTGTTGGGAGGGAACCGCGGCTAACGCCGATCGGCTA
>DNPC01000235.1:6000-13407 GCA_003501565.1 Planctomycetaceae bacterium
AACCGCGGCTAACGCCGATCGGCTAATGGTTTTCGGATAGGTTCTAAGCAAATGAAAATAGCCGCCTTGTTCGAATCGGCGGATTTGAGTGGCATTTTTTCAAGGAGATTATTTCGCAGTGGGGAGAAAGTGTCAGCCCGGGTAATCGACACGTTTTCAACGAACAGCGATTTCCGAAGCACCTTCACTGGCTCCAAGCTGGGGTGTCTCGAATCATCGCTCCCCCACCGACGAGCACATCCAGCCTAAGGATTCAGAGGCACGGTGAACCCACCATTATAGTTACCACAAGGGCTGCTTATGCAACCCTTATGCATGTAGCGACTGGACGGGCGGCATCCCTTGCCAAGCGTTTGCTAGTGAAACTTCGCCGCAGGAGCCTGCGTATGCTCCTCTCATGATGTCCTCGATTCCAACCACCAAAGGGCATGTCAGGGGTACGTCGGGTCAGCACTTCAAGTTCAACAACGCGGTGAACTATCTCGTTGAAGAAACGTAATCGTTAGTTGACGATCGATCCAGGTGCGCGTAGAGTCATGACTGGTCGGATCGCACTTTCAATATCGCTGTTAGCGTTTCGTGCGGAGTATTCCACAGTTGTTTGACACGCGTGTCATTTCTATTGCGTTGCTATTCCTGTACGGGATTCCCGCAGCGTCAGGCCCTCATTGGCACCACCATGATGGTGACCACGCTTGCTGCGCTGGACACCACCATAGTGACGACCACGCACACGGCTCTGCTCACCAACAAGACAGCGCCGTATGCGCGTGTGGCGCTCATGACCACGCGAACAAAAGCAGTGACGATTGTGGCACTCACGAACACGAGCTCACTACCCAACCAATAGCTCCAGTCCGAGCGAAAGCCGCGCACGGTCCTTGTTCGATCTGCAACTTCTATGCAGCCGCTCAATCGCACCGCGTCCTTCTTCCTACGCTCGCTGTTTGCACGCGCGGCACACCACTAGAGTGCACCAGCGAGTTGGCATTACTAGGCTGGCTAGCGGCCAGTCGCGCTCGCGGCCCCCCGCCTGCCTAGCTCTCACAGCACACATCCAATCGCAAGACTGAACGGCCGGTTGCGCTACGCGTTGCTGACGTCCAACTTGCCAGCGGGAGCTGTGATTCTCACAACCGCAACTGGCGATCACAAAGCTGAACACAGAGTGTTGTTGTCTGCACACAGGCAATCGCACACGCGTTCTCGCTTGGTTCCGGCGGTTTGCGCTCAAGCTCAAAACTGGGTTTGATCGCGGACGGTCTAGCAACCCAGCATCGCTGGAAACTTGAGGCCTGGAACCTCAGGGCACGCCCATCAGGATCTTGCTCAGACTACTGGACGAATCAAATGGTTCGACCATAGGTCACGAGGGATGTCCGCGCTCATCCAGAATTAGCGCGACTTACAGAATTCGTAGTTTTACTTTCGTTTTATCTATAAGCAGAAACAAATATGAGACTGAAATCTCCCCCACGTCCAGCATTTACGTTGGTCGAATTACTCGTTGTCATTGCGATTATTGGAATCCTGGTAGGTCTACTCCTGCCCGCTGTCCAGGCCGCCCGTGAGGCTGCTCGGCGCATGCAGTGCTCGAACAACCTGAAGCAACTCGCTCTAGCCACACACAACTATGAATCCGCCTACAAGCGATTCCCTGGGCTCACCGGATCGAGCTCCTTCTCCCCACAAGCCAGGATCCTGCCGTTCATCGAGCAAGGCAATTTAGAGAACCTGATCGACTATGGCCTGCCACTATATGTTGGCCCTCCATGGCGAGCGTCACTCAATCCTGCTTTCGTCCCGGTCGCCCGCACCATCGTGCCAACATTCTTGTGCCCCAGCGACTCAGCGGATCCCCTGCGAACGGTGACCGATGCCGCTGGCAACCAAGTTGAAGTAGCGGGCCTGAACTACATGTTCTCGTACGGCTCCGGAACCGGAACCAACTACGACGATCGCTACACGACAGACGGATTCGTCTGGACAAATTCTTGGGCCAAGTTCGGCGACATCACGGACGGCACCTCCAATACTGTATTGCTTAGCGAGGCGATTATCGGAGATGGACTGCGCAGCACAGATCCACCGCTTGGCAACTTGGTGCACCGCCGAATTGCGTCCTGGTCGGGCTCAACGGGCAATCCCCCAGGTCAGCCCGGCTTTGCCATTGGCGGATCAACCATCTCCAACCCGGACCTGGATACGGTTGTGCCTTCCCAAATCAGCAGCTACCGGGGATCTCGAGGCGAGACCTGGCTCCGTGGCGTGCCGTACGCCGTCGTTACCAATGGATACCTCACTCCCAACAATCGCCTGCCGGATGTAAACGTCCACGGGCGAGGTTGGTTTGCACCACGCAGCTTCCACACAGGCGGGGCGAACATCGCCATGGGTGACGGAAGTGTTCACTTCATTTCCAGCAGCGTTGACCAGCAAGTCCACTGGGCTGTTCACTCACGTAACGGGGGGGAGACATTCAGCCATGAACAGCTCTAGAGTTGGTTTCGTCGCTGTTATCGCGATGTTAGTCGGCTCCGTCGTAACCGGATGTTCGAACTCAGGAGCTGTCCAAGAGACACTCTTCGACATCGAAGTTCATATCGACGGACATCCGGTTCCGGACGTGCGCGTCGCCTTGGCACCCAAAGACGGCCCTGCTGAGGCTACGGTGCTCAGCGGCGTAACCGACCATACGGGGATCGCTGGGATGATGCGTGTCGACGACCAAGTCCCAAGTTCCGAAGTGACCGAGTACAGGGTTGTCGTTGAGTCACTCGGCGACTGGCATCTGGCCTCACCTTGGTCAGATCCTGGCAAGACCCCGCTGGCGATCAGCTGGCCTACCAGTGAGCAGAAGCTACTCATCGAACTACCCAAGAAGGCGGTTAAACGCTTGTAGCACGTTGAACTCTGCTCGAAAAGAAGCGATGCGGCCGTGGGCAGACTCACGCCCGGCCCACGGCGTTTCGCTTTCGCGACGCGAACACTGATGCATCAGTTTTCGCTTCCATATTCTCCGCTGAACTGCAAATCGCCCTCTACTCAGAAAAAATCAGTATGAAATCCCACACACTCCTACTCGCAGCCGTCTCTCTGGTGCCAGCGACTGCTCTGGCCGATTGGTCGAGTTTTCGCAATGGCGGCAGTTCAGTTGCCGATGGTGAACTCCCCAGCAAATGGACGCCGGACCAAGGTATTGTTTGGCAGCAAGAACTACCCGGCTACGGCCAGTCAACTCCCGTCGTGGTTGGCAAACACGTGTACGTAACAAGTGTCATTGGCCCAATGAAGGATACGTGCGCTGTACTGTGCATGTCGCTGGATGACGGCTCAGAGGTTTGGCGCAGCGAAACGCCAGCGTCTGCCAAAGCTGCATCGAACTACATGGCATCAAGAGCCGCACCGACACCTGTGGCGGACGAAAATGGCGTCTACGCGTTCTTTGAAAGCGGCGACATCATTGCCGTGTCCTCCACCGGTGATCAACTTTGGCATCGCAACCTCAGCGAAGAACTCGGTAAATTTGAGAACAACCACGGCCTGGGGAGTTCGCCTGCTCAGAACGCAACCCATGTTTTCATCAACCTGGAACACAAAGGGCCGAGTTGCTTAGTCGCGATCGACAAATCTTCTGGGAAAATTGACTGGAAAGCCGAACGCCCCTCAGGATCTTCATGGTCATCTCCCGTTGTCGTCGATCATGCAGACAGGTCGCTGATTCTGGTTAGCTCGGCTGGCAGTGTTAGTGCATACGATGCAGCGACAGGCAAGCAGTTTTGGGAAATTGATGACCTCGAGGGCAACACCGTTCCATCGCCTACGCCACTCGGCGATCGGCTGTATGTCGGTGCACGCTTGCCGGAGTTTGCTAAGGAAGGCTCGGTTCGATCAAACTGCTGCATCGAGCTGAAGGCCGACGGCACTAACGCTCCTGAGATTGCGTGGCGTGCCGACCGAGCAATCAGCGACTACGCCAGTCCTGTTGCGATTGGACGTTATGTCTATTTCATCAACAAAGTCGGCGTACTTACCTGCGTTGACGGACCGACTGGCAAAACTCATTATCGGAAGCGGCTGTCGGGTGAATGCTGGGCGACCCCTATTGCAGCCGGCAACCACTTGTATTGCTTTGCTAAGAATGGATCGAGCCAAATCATCGCGGCTGGCGACGAGTACAAGCTGGTTGCTACCAACAACCTTTGGGATCAAAAGTCGCCTCCCAAGCCAGAGACTTATGTTGAAACCGCCCGCGGTGGACACGGCCATGGGACCGCTGGCCCAGCCGCCGGTCAACACTCACAAGCATCTGGAGCGAAACCCGCCGAAGGCAGTCCCGGCGCTGCCCGGCGCCCCGGAGGAGGAATGGTCGCCGCGATGATGCGAGGCGACAAAGACGGTGATGGGAATCTGTCCGCCGATGAAATCCCACCCGATTTCAAACCCATGCTTGCCCGAATTGACACCAACGGCGACGGTTCACTCGACGCAGGCGAGCTCAAGGCGATGGCCGACAGTTTTGCCAAACGACGGGCAGGTTCACAGGCAAGTGCGAGAGATCCAATTGTTTACGGCGCTGTCGCATCCGAAGGCAGTATCGTCGTTCGCACCGGGACGCGACTTTACTGTATCCGTTAGAGGTCCCGACGAAGCTGGAAGAACACAGCCTCTAAATTCAATTCAAACCAGGCATAAAGACTCAAAGAATGAAAAAAACACTTTCGTTAACAACGGCGTTTTGCTTACTGATTGCGAGCGCGTCAGTTGCGCAGGCGCAGAGTGCTGGCCGAACGCTAGCACGCATTTTCTGGCAAGACGCTGCCACGCAGACTATCCATTGGAGTGACCTGAAGAAAAAGGGAGATGAATACGCTCTTGAGAAACAAGACCTAGACAACCACCCAGAAACCGACGCAGACCGACACATGCTTGTTCAGATGCAAGCTATTGACGAGCTGATCGTCGCTGGCGTTCGTGACGATGATGACGGTAATTTCAATAGTGGTTGGGTCGCGATCCATTCTGGCGTTGAGAAGGAGTCTCATGGGGACCACTTTCACTGGCACTTTGACGACACGCCCCGAGTGACCAAAGTCGTGATCGACGACAAACAAGGAAATCCGGCTCACGTCTATCGTTATGGCAACAGCTGGTACCTCGCCAATGATCAGAAGAATGGAATCACGCGAATTTCGCCAAAAGCCCTTCGCAGCAACTCTACACCAGACCAGTTTTTCTCAGCCGGTGGTGGGCACATCACGTTGGCCGTGAGCGACGACAACGTTGCTTACTCCACCTGGATCGATCGTGAGGGTGACAACAAAGGCAGAGTAGATGTAGTGGGCCTTGAGTCAGGTTCGCCCATTGAGTTTTCGTTCCACACACCATCCGGCGGTCTACACGGCGCTACGTACAACAGCGGCAAGGCCTTTTTTGCCCCCAGCGAAGGTGTTTGTTGGGTTTCGACATCCGAAACATCCGATCCCAAGGTCCACCACATCGACCTGGGCGATGATGCTTCCGGAATGCCCAAACGTACTGGCGCGTTCAAGAACATTGGTAGCCAGGTTGTGTTTGTCGCAGGACGAGGGCCAGACACTGAACTTTGCAGCATTGACGCGGATAGCGCCAAACCCAAATGCCTCAAGCTCGCGCTCGAAATCGGTGAAGGCAATTCTGCCACCACGCCCTACGTCTTTCGAACTCGAACCGGCAAGAGCTTGGCGGTAATGTTCGAAGAAAACATGGACGCTGACTCAGAGAAAATGCATGTCATTGATCTGGACGGCAATCGCGATGGCGACTTTTCAGATGCAAAACTTATTCACTCAATGAGTGTTGGAAAAAGTCAAATACAAGGACACAGCGGACACCACGAAATATGCAACTTGGGCGGTCGACTGCTGCTGATCTCCAGTCCTGGTGATGGCACGATCGCAGTCGTGTCCACACGCGACTGGGAAGAAAAAGCCAAGATCCAGGTTGGAGGCACACCTACTCGCATGCTCGGAATCGGGGGCTGAAAATGAAAAACCTAGTATTGGTACAGCGGCGTTTCGTTTTGCCGGCTTTCTTCGCTGGCCTGCTAACGATGGGTTTAGTCGGATGCGGTGAACCGGTTGAGGATTCGCATGACCATGCCGACGGACATTCGGAGGCGGAACACGCCGATGGTGATCACGACGGGCACAGCGAACACGATGGACATGGTGATGGCGACCACCCTCAGAACGTCCAAGAGGCCGTTGCCAAGCTAACGAAGATGAAGGATACGATTTGCAAAGCCTTCGCTGATGGCACGCCCAACGACGCGCATCATGAGTTGCACGAAGTGGGCCATATTCTAGAAGACTTACCCGCAATGGCCGGCAAACAACTGTCGCTGAGCGAAGACGCGATGGGCAAACTGGACGCCGCCGTTGAGGCGTTGTTCGACGGATTCGGAGAGCTCGATGGAGTCTTCCACGGCGGCGACGAAAGTGAAGTCGACGCGGAAGCCATCTCGAAGGAACTTACCGACGCAATCGAGCAGCTCAAGCAGGCCATCCAGTAAGCGTTCTTGTCAAAAAAACTCGCTGGTTGTAGGCAGCTGGCGAAGACCCAATGGGGCAGGCGAGCCGAATTCGCCTGTCCTTTTCTTTTTTGTCCGGGCTTTCGCGGGCCAAGCATTTTGGGGCTTGGCGGGTGTCAACGTAATTGGGGTGTGCTACTCTATCGCAGTCGGCCTAACTGCGGGCCGCTCAATTGATACTTCGCAAACGGCGCCGGAAGCGCTAACCAACTACCGCAGCTATTCATAACACCAACGTTCATGTGGTATTGGTTGGAAATGCAAACTGCTTGGTGCTGCTGGCGAAGTCGACTCAAACGGCTCCGACCCTGCAATAATGAGTGACTCACCAGATCAAGCCGCGTTGGACGGCGAGCAAACGCCCCCAGCACTAGATCCCGAAGAACAAACTCCTGCAACGCCTTCAGAACGTCCAGCGTGGTCCAAGTACGCGGCGGCGATCGTATGCGCAAGCGGAGTGTTCATCTACATGGTCGCTGTGCCTGCAGCTTCGATAGTTGCTGATTGGATTTGGCCTAAGAGACCATTCAGCGGCCCCGTAGCCGACCTCACCGTCGCCGAGATGATACGGTTGCACACCGTTTCGGCAGTCGTGATGCTAATGTTTCTATCGGCGGGCGCTAGTATCGGCAGCTTCCTCAACGTAGTCATCTTCAGACTCCCTAGACGCCGTGCGTTGTTCTTACCGCCCTCCGCCTGCCCAAGCTGCAGCTCCAGAGTCAAAGGTAAAGACAACCTGCCGATCATCGCTTGGCTCCGACTTGGAGGCCGCTGCCGGACATGCCAAGTACCGCTGTCAATTCGGTATCCGCTGATCGAAACGGCCGTGGCAATCC
>DNPC01000237.1:0-2855 GCA_003501565.1 Planctomycetaceae bacterium
AGTGCGGAACTGGGAATCAACGGATCAGACGGGAATGCGGAATCGTTCGCCTTCCAAACCGGCACACGCTTCAAACGCAAGACGGATTTCACGCTGCTGGACATACGGGCGACTCATAACCAAACGCGAGCCAACGGCATTCAAACGCAGAATAACACCTTGGTGTTTGCCGATTGGGAACGCAACCTCAAGGACTCGCCCTGGTCGACTTTCGTCAAGAACGGTCTTGAATGGGACGAATTCAAAGCGTTTGACCTTCGTTACAACATCAACTCCGGTCTCAGCTACGCCTGGTATGACACCGACGACCTAACGCTCAAAGGCCGGTTTGGTGCTGGTGCGTCGCGCGAGTTTGGCGGTCCCGACAATACGTGGGCGCCTGAAGCCCTCTTTGGTGGCGACTACGAGCATCAAGTCACCCAGCGCAACAAGTTGATCGCCAAGGTTGACTACTTTCCCGAATGGAGCGACTTCGCGAATTTTCGTTTGATTGCGGATCTTGCCTGGGAGTATCTCATCGACGAAGACGGCAACCTATCACTCAAGATGGGCGTCAACGACCGCTACGACTCCACCCCCAACGGTCGCCGCCCCAACGACATCAACTACAACGCCTTGCTGCTGTATAAGTTCTAGTGGGGGTAGAGTCGGCTGAGTCTTACACTACGGGGCCATACTGGATCATGGCAACACCATGCAAGCAGTAGTTCTGACGGATTCTGGCATCGCCCTCCAAGAGATGCCATCACCAGAGTTGGTAAGCGGTGAAGCTGTCGTAGCGGTAGAGTTGGCTGGAATTTGCTCGACGGACCTAGAACTTGCCAAAGGGTACATGGACTTTCATGGCATTCTTGGGCACGAATTCGTCGGTCGAGTCACTGAATGTCACGATGAAGCCTGGCTTGGAAGACGGGTGGTGGCTGGCATCAACATTGCCCCGCCTGACACAACGGACACTGGACTGCTCAGTGAACATCGCCACACACCCGGGCGTAGCGTCCTAGGCATCCTGAATCGCCATGGCGCAATGGCGGAGCAAGTCGCCGTACCGATCGAAAACCTGGTACAAGTCCCTGATGCGGTGCCGAATGAGACAGCCGTTTTCGCTGAACCCTTAGCCGCAGCGCTCCGAATCAGCGAACAGCTCAATCTAGGAAACCAGAACGTCGCAGTCATCGGTCCCGGCCGACTTGGCATGCTGATCGCAGCGACGCTCCACCAAGCCGACTGCAACGTTACGCTTTTCGGCCGCTCCGAAGCGTCGCTTAGGCTTGGCAGGCAGTGGGGCATTCCGACTTGCCATTCCGATGCACCACCGAAGACGGCGTTTGACGCAGTCGTCGAGGCAACGGGATCACCCGCTGGACTGGAACTCGGCCTGCGGCTGGTACGCCCGCTTGGACGTTTGATTCTCAAGAGCACTTACGCCCACCCGCCCGCCGTTGACCTTTCGCCGATCGTGGTCAACGAAATCAATGTCATCGGTTCGCGGTGTGGTTCGATGCACGCCGCTGTACGAAAACTGCAAGAAGAAACTATTGATACCGATTCATTAATCGACGCCCGCTATCCACTGAGCCAAGCACTCGAGTCTTTTGATGTTGCTGCTCGGGCAGGTATTCGCAAAGTGTTATTGGACATTGGAACCGGATAGCGGAAGCAGCGGGCTGCCGAACGATGCAGCGAGACTATTTCTAACACCGCCGGTTTGCCAACTCGTCCGGCCGCTTGGGCCAACTCGTGGCGTCACTCCGTCCGGCCAGCCGCTTCGGTCGCTCCTCCCACGAAACGGGGAGGAGCGTTAACTCGGGCATCAGCCCACGTTCTGTGCAACCCCCGAACTATCGCCATTAATGCGGAACGTCAGCCCCGCATCGCTAGCATCCACAACAACTCGACTACCTTCAGCGATGTTGCTCTTGAGCAGCTCGGTCGCAAGCTGATTCTGAACCTCACGCTGAATCACTCGCTTGAGCGGCCGCGCCCCGAACGTCGGGTCATAACCGACTTCTGCGATGTGCGCAATCGCTGCATCGGTCACTTCCAACTCAATCTGCATTTGCTCAAGTTGCTTTTCCAGCTGCTGAAGCTGCAGTCGAACGATCCGATTAATGTGCGCCTGATCCAACGGATGAAACACAATCGTATCATCGATTCGGTTCAGGAACTCGGGTAGGAACTTGGCTCTAAGCGATTCTTCGACAGCTTCGGTAATCTCCTCCTGTGACGCATTTTCGCTGGTAAGCTGCTGAATAACTTGGCTACCAACGTTACTGGTCATCACAATGACGGTGTTTGTAAAGTCGATTGTTCTGCCTTGTCCGTCGGTCAGGCGTCCATCGTCGAGCACTTGAAGCAGCACGTTATAAACATCAGGATGCGCCTTCTCCATTTCGTCTAGCAAAATCACGCTATAGGGACGTCGACGCACGGCCTCAGTGAGCTTACCGCCTTCTTCATAGCCGACGTAACCCGGAGGGGCACCGATCATCCGAGCAACGGAGTGACGCTCCATGAACTCGCTCATATCGATACGAACCATCGTGTTCTCGTCGTCGAACATAATCTCGGCCAGAGCCTTACACAGCTCCGTCTTACCGACACCTGTGGGACCGAGGAATAGGAACGACCCGATCGGTCGGTTGGGATCTTGCAAGCCGCTTCGACTTCGACGTACGGCATTAGCCACGGCTACGACCGCATCGTCCTGACCGACCACGCGTGTATGGAGTCGCTCTTCCATCACCAACAATTTGGCACGTTCGGTCTCAAGCATGCGATTGACAGGAACTCCCGTCCAGGTGCTCACAACACTAGCGATCTCATCGGCCGTCACCTCGGTGCGCAGTAGCTTC
>DNPC01000237.1:2941-7818 GCA_003501565.1 Planctomycetaceae bacterium
CCGGTTTGTCCTCGGCGGGCTTCTCCTGCTGTTCGTCTTGCTCGATCGTACGCTGCAATGCCTGACGTTGTTTGTCCAATTCAAACAACCTTTGATAGTCGTTTTCAGGGACCTGCTGCCCTTGGGATTGCGTTTCACGAATACGTGCTTCCAGCTGCTGATATTCTCCGTTGACTTGATCGAGCTGCTGACGAACGTTTTGCACATCGTTCAGTCCGAGTTTTTCCGCCTCCCACTGCTCACGCAGACTCGCCAGCTCCTTCTGCAGTCCTGCGGTTTCAGTTTCGATCGCCGCCAATTGTTCTGCAGCGCTGTCTTCGTTCTCCTCGGTCAACTGACGTTGTGCGACTTCCAATTGTCGCAAGCGACGTTGAACTGCATCGATTTCAGTGGGCACACTTTCGCGTTCCATTGCCAGCCGACTTGCGGCTTCGTCCACCAGGTCAATCGCTTTGTCTGGCAGAAAACGATCTGTAATGTAGCGATCGGACAACTTCGCAGCAGCAATTAGGGCCGCGTCGCGAATCTTGATGCCATGGTGAGCCTCGTAACGCGGCTTCAATCCACGGAGAATCGTAACGGTACTCTCCACGCTGGGTTCACCGACATAAACAGGCTGAAAACGGCGCTCGAGCGCAGCATCCTTTTCGATGTGTTTTCGGTATTCATCGAGCGTCGTGGCACCGATACAACGTAGGCCACCGCGCGCCAATTCGGGTTTGAGCAAGTTGGCAGCGTCACCACCGCCTTCGGCTGCACCGGCACCGATCACCGTGTGCAATTCGTCGATGAAAAGAATTACGCTCCCGTCGGCGTCTTTGACTTCGCGAATGACCGCTTTGAGTCGTTCTTCAAATTCTCCTCGGAACTTCGCACCAGCCACCAACGCTCCTAGATCGAGCGCGATGACCGTCTTATCTTTCAGGCTCTGTGGCACATCACCTTGTACAATGCGCAGCGCAAGTCCTTCAACAATCGCTGTCTTACCAACACCGGGTTCACCGATCAAAACGGGGTTATTCTTGGTCCGTCTTGACAGCACTTGAATGACACGTCGGATCTCTTCATCACGTCCGATCACGGGATCAATCTTGTTGCTACGAGCCTGCTGTACGAGGTTGATTCCGTATTTTTCCAGCGCGTTAAATTTGCCTTCTGGATGTTGATCCGTCACTTTGCTACTCCCTCGGACTTCTTTAACAGTCGTCAAAATGTCGTTGGCTTTCACGCCATTTAGCTTCAGAACATCTTGCGCTCGGCACGTGGTGCTAGCCAGTCCGATCAATAGGTGTTCGGTACTAATGAATTCATCACCCAATTCACTCGCCGCCTTGCCCGCTGCATCAAGCGCGCTAGAAGTTGCAGGATTGAGCCCCGGCTGGGAACCACCAGAAACCTTGGGCAATCGTTGAACCTCACCGGTCGTCATCTGCTTTAATTGGTCGACGTCAACGCCCATCTTGCGCAGCACACCCACAACAATTCCATCAGAATCGTCCAAGAGTGCGGTTAGAAGATGAAGAGTATCCAGATCAGGAGTACCCATTTCTGCAGCACGGGATTGTGCAAGGCTGAGCGCTTCTTGGCTCTTCACTGTCAGTTTGTCAGGCCGGAATGTCATTGGTATCTCCTCCGAATATGCGTCTGCCATTTTGGCGAACATTTGAAATTGCAAAGGAAAGTAAAGAAAATTTGATGCCAATCGAGGCCAAAAACACAGTTTCAGACAAAGCGGCGTCCAAGCTTGCCCTCGTTGAACCGGCCTATGTCCGCTGGATCATCCTCCCAAATGGTATGCGTGAAAATCTCCTCGCCCGTGGCATCTTAAGAGGACGAAGCCTCGGAGGCGAGCGGGTAGGCTTTGTACGCAGCAGCAAGCAACGATGCGATACGTTAGATTGATGCGCCTGTCTTTTGAGAGCAACACGCTTCCCTGAACTTCCCGCCAAGACTCATTAACATGCAACTACATCGCAATTGCACCCGCCTCGCTACGGTATTTTTTCTACTACTCGCGCCCAGCCTTGGCAATGCTCAAACGCTGCCAAATGTTATCGTCGTTATGGCTGATGACCTGGGCATCGGGGACGTGACTCCGACCAATGCTGATTGCAAAATCAAAACACCTCACCTGGCTAACATGGCGGCTGAAGGACTAACATTCCTGGACGCCCACACGCCGAGTTCTGTATGCACGCCGACTCGCTACGGGCTACTCACAGGCCGCTACAACTGGAGGTCTCGACTCGCAAAAGGCGTCCTAAGCGGGAAGAGCGAGCACCTGATTCCAGCGGATAGACCAACACTTGGCCACCTGATGCGTGGTGCGGGTTATCACACAGCCATGATTGGTAAATGGCATTTGGGGTGGGATTGGCACAAAGATGGCAAACAGATTGACTACTCCCAGCCGGTCCTAAATGGTCCAGACATCAATGGTTTTGAGCGCTACTACGCGCACTGTGGCTCGCTCGATATGCCACCCTATGTTTGGGTAGATACTGGCATGGCTACCGCAATTCCTGAACGGCAAGAGGGCGTAACCGCGAAGGAAGATCCCTACGGCTGGTATCGTAAAGGTGACATCAGTCCCGATTTTCACATCGAAGAAGTCCTGCCGCATCTATTCGATAAGTCGATTGCCCACATCCACGAACAGGCGAGCGCCAAAGACGGCAAGCCTTTCTTTTTGTACCTAGCGCTCCCTGCTCCCCACACTCCGATTGTTCCGGTGCCCCCATTTAAAGGTGCGAGCGGGATGAATCCATATGCAGATTTTGTGATGCAAGTCGATCATCATATGGGGCAATTATTTGCGGCTATCAAAGAAGCAGGTGTCGACGAGAACACGTTAGTCCTATTCACAAGTGACAACGGCTGTTCTCCTCAAGCAAAGTTTGACATCCTTGAGGAATTCGGGCACGATCCAAGTGCGGTTTTCAGAGGTCACAAAGCTGACATCTACGAAGGAGGGCATCGCGTGCCGTTCATCGCTCGCTGGCCAGCCAAAATCCAGGGCGGACGCAGCACCAACGCACTTGCATGTCTAACCGATGTGTACGCGACCCTAGAAGAGATTACCCACCAAGAGCGACAACCCGCCGGCGGTGAGGACAGCTTCAGTTTGTTGCCCGCTTTTGAGGGCGAATCTTCCACTGGGCGTACTTCGGTAGTCAGTCATTCGATTGGCGGTTCGTTCGCAATTCGCAAAAACAACTGGAAACTGTGCCTCTGCCGCGGCAGCGGTGGTTGGAGCGCCCCCAAAGAGAACGTCGCCAAGAAGCAGGGCCTACCAGCGATGCAACTATACGATCTCGCGATCGACCCTAGCGAACAAAACAATCTGCTCGATTCCCAACCTGAAAAGGCAGAAGAGCTGCTGGCACTGCTCCACCAACAAGTTCACCGCGGTCGTTCAACGCCGGGCCCCGATCTAAAGAATGATCGCGAAGTCGCCTATTTGCCAGGCGAGTAACGCTAGACGCATGCGACAAGTGCAGATATCGCTGTCTACAAACGGCGAAGCCGTGCCAACGTATAGCTGCGGGTGTAACCCGCAGAGATATTTCCCGAGAGCTCAAAAGCCGCGAAGCGGCGACAGAATTCTCCCAGGCTACCGCGATCTTCGAGCAATTCTAGGATTGCTATCCCGTATGCTCTCCTTCGAACAGGTGTTCAATTCGAAAATCGATCCCGTGACGCTCGAGAAAACCAATATACTCTTCTTGAAACGAAAGCGTCTTATGGTGCAAGTCTTGGTTTTGGATGTAGCTTCGAACTGCATTGACTCTGTCGAAGCTTACACTGAACCCACCGTAACCCTTCTGCCATTCGAATTGCGACTTTCCGCATTCGGTTTTCAGCCATTTGGAAGACGATGCCTTCACATCGCGAATGACTTCTGAGACGGCTAGGGAAGGCGATAATCCAGCTAGGATATGCACGTGATCTTCTACGCCACCGATCTCGATGGCATGACCTTTGTTCGCACGAAGGGTGCCTCCGATGTACTGGTAGAGTTTCTGACGGATTTCGGAATCAATAATCCGTTTCCGATACTTCGTTGCGAAAACGATGTGATATGTCAGTCGAGTGAAGCTTCCCATAAACTCCCCTTGCATTCGTTGTCAGACTTGGTTTTGCCGCTGCCTCCGCTTCGCGGCTAGTGCGCACGGACGCGATGCTGCCTGCGGGTTACACCCGCAGCTATTCTCTTGCACGGCTTCGCCGTTGATGACGCCGAGTGCCTCGGTGACTAGAGCGAATAACTGCAGGCGTAGCTCGAAGAACGATTGCGAGGAACACAAAGCAGCGAAGCGACGACAGAATCACAATGCCAAACCGCTTAATTGCAACAACGACATTGCTTGCCGTTAAAGACAGGCCACACAACCATCGGAAACATTTACGCTCATTTGCGTTTTTTGTTGGCGGGTGCTGGGGGGAGGTCCCAACTGGGGCCTTCCTCGATGGCATTGCGATGTAGATTGACCATAATGTCGCGAAGCCGCGCCAACGTCTCGGGCTCATCATCCGCAATATTCTTGGTTTGCCCGAGGTCTTTCGCGACGTTGTACAACTCAAATGAAACTAGATTCGTGCTCTTGATGCGAGGCATGTCGGCCGCCGCAATTGCATGGGTCTTCTTTCGGCCTTCATCATCGGAATGCCCAATTAAAACGTAGTCTCCCATACGCATGGATGCGGCGGGGCTGGTGCGATAGAAGAACGTTAATATCGGCTTCGTGCGCTGGAACTGATCACCCACCAGCATTGGTAGCATGCTTTGTCCGTCGATAGTCCGCCCAGGCAAATCAGCGTCCAACACGTCGCACAAAGTCGGCAGAACATCGACGCCGGACACAGGCTCAGATCGA
>DNPC01000286.1 GCA_003501565.1 Planctomycetaceae bacterium
AGCATGCAGAGTGGCGAGCCACACTAACCGCCGTAGCCAACCTTTGGACGACTGGCATCGACATCGACTGGGACCGCATCCACACGACGGGCCAGCCACGACCAGTTGCCGAAGACATGACACTTCCGACGTACGCCTTCCAACGCAAGCGTTTCTACATTGCTCCAGGAGGGAAAACTACGAACCAACAAGACATACCGAATCAAGACGATTCTCGCCAAACACCATCTACCATGCATCAGCCAACCGTGGAGAACACTACAGTGAGCCGCATCCCAAACATCGTTACTTCGATCGAAGAAGTCTTCGAAAACACATCAGGTTTCGAGCTCGGGGATTTTGACAGTGACACAACATTTTTTGAAATGGGATTGGATTCACTGGTACTCACCCAGACCGCTACCGCGCTTGAACGTGAGTTCGGTGTCGAAGTAACCTTTCGGCAGCTCTTGGAACAAACCTGCAGCGTGAATCAGCTCGCAGGCTGGCTAGATCAACAACTTCCCGCGGAAAAGTACCTTCCTACCGCAACAGTTTGCAAAGAAACCTCTGCTACACCACAAGACGCGTTCCAAAACCCTGCCCAGCCACCGGTTGATTTTCAGACGAACGCAAATGCCACTGCTCCCGTTTCGTCTCCCTCTGCGACCACGGTACCGAATGCGATTGCATCTCCTACCCAAGTTGAGGCGACCGTGGCGCAGTCGACCGTCCCGCCACAACCGCTCCCATCCGCCGGAACGGTGGGCGCCAGCGACGCTACAAACTTGGCACAACTGCAGTTGCAGGCCCAATTGCAGCTTATGCAGCAACAGATGAACTGGCTCTCAGGCGGACAACTCCCGGCGGAATCAGGATCTCCCGTGCTCTCAGCTACACCGAACAATGCTGTACAGTCTACACAACAGACCGTAGCGGCGACCAACGTCGAGGCTTTTCCTAACAATCCTGGCGAACCTGTCACACCCCAGCAAAGCGCATCCCTCACACAAGCTCCCGCAGATCCCCAACCACCAGAATTAAAGTTTGAAACTTCAGACACCAGCAATTCCGGTGTCGAAGGTTCTGATGTCGAGCTCGCCCCCCAAGGCAAGCGTTTCAAGACGGTCAAGCTCAACGATGGTGCGCTGGATGCCGAGCAGCAAATGGTGCTCGATGAGATGATCCGCATCAATGATGCAACGTTGGCCAAGAGCAAGTCCTACGCACAAGCACATCGTGAATACCTGGCGGACCCGCGAACGGTTTCAGGGTTTCGACCGAACCTCAAAGAAATGACGCACCCGATTGTCGTTGACCGCTCCCAAGGTGTTCACCTGTGGGATCTTGATGGCAATCAGTACATCGACTTCACATGTGGTTTTGGATCAAACCTGCTTGGACACGCTCACCCGATCACGATCGAGGCGGTAACGCGCCAAGTACAACAGGACTACTCGATCGGCCCGCAGTCCCCCCTAGCCGGCGAAGTAGCAAAGCTGTTCTGTGAGTTGACCGATAGCGAGCGGATGGCTTTCTCAAACACGGGATCCGAAGCGGTCCTGGGTTGCACGCGTTTGGCAAGGAACTACACCGGACGCGATCTTATTGTCATGTTTAACGGCGACTACCATGGCATCCTGGATGAGGTTATCGCTCGAGGAAGCAAGAAGCTCAAGAGCTTCCCTGCGGCGACGGGAATCCCCAAAGAGCACGTCGAAAACACGCTCATCTTGGACTACGGCTCAGATGAATCCTTGGAAATCATCGCTCAAAACATTGATCGTTTGGCTGCTGTGCTCGTTGAGCCAGTGCAAAGCCGTCGACCTGAATTGCAGCCACGAGAATTCCTGCAAAAGCTTTCCAAGATTACCGAAAATGAACCGACCGCACTCATCTTCGACGAAGTCATCACAGGACTTCGCATTGGACTTGGCGGTGCCCAGGAGCACTTCGGTGTCAAAGCGGACTTGGCTTCCTACGGTAAGATTGTTGGCGGCGGAATGCCAATTGGCGTAGTCGCTGGCAAAGCGAAATACCTCGACGGGCTCGACGGTGGCTTCTGGAACTTTGGCGACGACAGTCGTCCAGAAGCAGGCATGACCTACTTCGCCGGAACCTTCGTTCGCCACCCGATCACGCTGGCTGCATCCAAAGCCATCCTGGAACACCTCAAAGCGGGTGGTCAGCCCATGTACGACCGACTCAATGAATTGGCCGACTACCTTGGTCAGCAGCTCAACAATGTGTTCCAACAGCTGAACGCCCCGCTGCGACTAGAACACTTCGGCTCTTTGTTCAAAATCCAGTTTGAGCAAGAACTCGTGTATAGCGAGGTGTTTTTCTCCGGCCTGCGGCGACGGGGCATGCACATCTGGGATCACCGTCCCTGCCTTCTGACCCTGGCACACCGCGCTGAACATATCGATGCGTTTGCACAGGCCGCGTTTGACACCATCATCGAGTGCCAACGGTACGGTTTCATGCCAGGCAATGGATATCAAGATGCCGCTGTTGACCTCGACTCTCCGCGCCCACCGCAGGTCCGAGCACAAGCTGGAACCGACGACAACGGCAAGCCTGGCTGGTTTGTTCCCGACGCGTCAAA
>DNPC01000869.1 GCA_003501565.1 Planctomycetaceae bacterium
CTTCTGCTCGGTAGGCAAGCATGATCGTGTGTGGCGATCCGTCGACGACCTTGGGGCCTGTAACTTGGCCAACCCATCCAACGTCGAACGCAATCCGACCACCGCGAATGAAGAGGGATTGCCCGCCAGGTGCCCAGTCGCCTTCCGCCGGTGCTATCGCACAAAGTGTTCCATCGGAATCGAACTTTCCCTCAACGATAATCGTGAAGTCCTCATCCGTCGTGGACAACTCTGCTGGCAGTTCAGCCTCGAGAAAATGGCTGCCATCGAACAGGTGATTCGTCGACGAATCGGTTTTCCAGACAGGAGAATGTGCTCGCCGGCCGTCAAGTGACCAACTGAGCCCTTCCTCGAGAGTGGCTGCGACCAAGTACATTGGCTGGTCATGTGGTGCGACGGTTAGGTACCGTGCAAACGTTGGCTGTTGATTTTTCGTGTCACCGGAGTTGGGTGTTTCGTGAAAGTTTGTAGGTTGCGAGATCCATGCATACGATTCGGTGACAGGTACATCTCCAATCGTATAGTCGATCAGGGTGTGTTGGCCTGATTGGCGAAAGCCGCGATATGCGGCCCACTGACTTGGCAACGGACCGTAGCGCCGGCCGTCGCGGCCTTCCACTCGAGAATCGTCGGCCAAGCCGTCCAGAAGTTCCTGCTCAGCTCGAGAACGTATTGCCGCACTGAATGCGGATTGTGCGCTGTCCGGATGCACCCAACCTGGGCCGGTCGGATTGTTGACAAGGATGTCGCCAGCGACGTGAGGGTGGATTCCGTGTCGACCATCAAAATTGATGCCTTGCCAGTCGATAAACCCACCGCTTGACCAGACACCAGCCAACCGCATCGTATCGTGGTCAAAGATCGCCCAAGCATTGCCGGCCGCAATTCCACCCGGCGACTGGTCTAGCTGAATTGCAATTCCCTTTTGTGCAATGTTCCTTGCACCACGGCCGATTTCGTATGTAGCGATCAGCCTTGGACCGTAATTGGCTTGAGACCACGGTTCAATTTTCTTAGGAGCCGGCCCGCGGTCGGTGCCCTCGGGCAGTGCAGCCAGATAGTCACTATCGATCTGCAGATCGGACTGGTTTGCTAGGTAGTGCTGACGGATGTAATGAATAACATCATACTTTTGTTGTGGTACCATCCAGGGTTGAGGCAGCATTAATCCACCGCCGCGCGTGAGTGTTTGGTACATCGAAAACGGATCATCACCATACTTGAATTTGCCTTCACCAAATCGCAGGGCGGTCGCGAGTGAACCTGGTTTTTGTCGCGTTCCGTGGCAGTTGACGCACAAACTGTTGTAGATCGCTTCACCACGATCGAACGCTTCTTCATCTAGGTCTGAAATGATCCCTGCGTGGTCGATGTTCGACTCATATTCTGGTAATTGAATCGCAAGCTGTGCAGCGGTGGGCTGCAATTCTCGAGCACGTTTGGGACCACCAGACTGTATTTCAACAACGTAGCGCATCAAGTCGGCCACCTGCTGCCTATTCGCAAGCGACGTGATGAGACCGGTCGGCATGAGCGATGTGCTCGATGTCTTGATAGCTTCAATCTCGTTAGTTTCGAACGTAAGCGTCTGAAGCGTGTCTGGCGTACGTAGCTTTACTTGATTTGCATCACGATGAAGCAATAAGCCAGAGAGAGCTTCGCCTTCGCTGGTTAGTATTTGTAACGCTTGGTATTCTGGTGATACAACTTTTGATGGTTCTATCAACGATTCCCACAAGTGTGCGAATCCCTCGCGCTTGAGCGGACGAGCTAGGTTGGGGCCCAGCAGATCGGGCCCAGCGGCAGAGACGCTGTGGCAGCGTCCGCAGGCTAGTTGCGCTGAGTGGAATAGGATCGCGCCGCGAGAAGCATTGCCAGATGACGTAGCAAGTTGTTCAACGTCACGAGCGCTCAGCGAGGCAAGTCCCGCCGATGCCTGTGGAGGCTGGCTGTGGACAGATTGGCAGAGGCAAATTAGCAGGGTATGGAAGACTGCTAACTGCCAGGTTGCGATCCAAATACTCCGAGCCATAGCTTGCTTACCTGTTTGGGGTATTGTGTGCCGATGTCGGTTCGTTGTCCGAATTGTGGACTCGTTGGTCGCCCCGCCTTGCGACGTCAATTTTTTGATTTTCCTGCTCTGCAGCGCACAAAGATTCTCTTCTTGCTCTGCGTGAATGCCCCAGTTCTGTCGTTACGAAGTTGGGCCAAATGAGAATCGTCAGAGATAAAGTGTAAGGTTTCCCGCCGGCCAGCTGCTGTGCTAGGCGATCGACAGCTCGCTTGTCATCACGAGCAAAGTCACTCGCGAGTCTGGCGGCTGGAGTTGGCGGGAAGTGCCTACGATTCTAGCCTTTCACCACACTGAGGCTGTTGACCGAGCAAGGATGGCCCCGCCGAAATCGACTAATTGACTTCATTGACGGGGCCAGTGCTGGTCGCCGCGCGGAGTTAGGCGACCGCGTCGCAAAACAACCACTAAGCGATTCCTACTCGCCGTATACGACGATTTGATTTAGGTGCAGGATGCCGTCTCCTTCAAGTCCGATCTTCAAGTAGCGGCCGTGGGTCCCACTGGGCAACTCTGCTGAGTATTTGGCAGCAGGTTCTTTCGCCGTCCAGACTTTTTGCCATTGTTCTCCGTCGTCGGAAACCCAGATGGTGAGCCCGTCAGCTCTGGCGTAAAACTGAGAATTCGTGCGGTTTTCGATTTCCACAACTCCGAGCTCGCGCGACTGAGCCAATCGAATCTGGATCGACGGCGATTTGCTGCTGCGGTTGGGGGAATGAAAAGCGAATTCTCGATTGCCGGATGAGCTCGCACTGAGGAGCAGGTTGGAGAACTTACTGTGCTGGGACGAGAAGTTCTTGCCGAGTTTTAGTTTGGCGTCTCGAGAGATCTCTTTCCACTTGCCGCTACTTCGCAGATCACCGACGTCTTGCAAGCCTGTCTCAATCCACCCATCCTTGTCAATGTTGATGGTGTTCTGCTCGTTCAGATACTCAATAAGATCGAGGAATTCTCCGGGGGCGATGGTCTTCACCAGACCTTCCGGCATGGAACTGTTTTTCATTTCCTTGCGGACTTCGATATCCTCTTCCGCAATTGTGATTTCCTTCCCCTTGCCGTCTTGAGTCGCTATACCAAGAGTCACCGATGCGGGACTTTGCTTGATAACGAAACCGTTGAATACTTCTCCATCAACGGTTAGGACCTGAAGGGTTTCGTAGCCCTTGGCAATCTTCTCGTTGGGCCACAGGATGTGCCGAATAATATCTTCTTTTGAGTATTGGGCACCTACATTATCGAGTCTCGGTCCAAACGGTTTGCCGACGTTACCGATTTGGTGGCAAGCAGAGCAAACACGCTGGAAAACGATACCTCCCTTGGAAGCTTTGCCGCCACGGATTCCTGCCAGTTCACGAATTGCTTCCGATCGTCGCCAATCGCTCAGCTTCGGATCTTCGGCCTTCGCGAGTGGTTTAACGGCGCGGCCACCAGGTCCAGTCGAAAGCTTGTAAGTTTCGTAGTATTTCTTGGTTGCCTCTGGTGCGCCGGCCAGGAAGTTACCTTCCTTGATGGCTGCATCGGCCATCGGCGCCAGTGCGTGCAATGTGTGCTCAAGTGTGTACTCAAGCCAGTAATCCATGGGCAGCTCTGTTACGCCTAACGCGACCTCGGCGGCTTCGGCCGATTGCATATAGCTAAGTCCACGAAGAGCCTCGAGGCGAACACGCGGATGTTCGTCCTTTGCCGCAAGTTTCATTACATCCATTGCTGGGGCAAAGCGAAGGTATTCGTTGGCAACAGAGTGAACGACAGCGGCACGCGCGTGAAAGTCGTCGGAATCCATAAGGATTTCAACGAGCGATTCATCGAGACTCCGGAAGCTCTCTTGAAGCCACAGGACCTCGCACAGCTTTTGGGGAGAAGGCGAATCGCCCAACCATTGGTTCGCTGCCGGCAGCACGGCTTTGCTACCACGTGCACGCAGTTCGCGGCGGGCTCGGTAGCGGGTTCGAGTTTCGTGAGCTGTCAGTTGCTCCAGCAACTCAGGAACACTCTTGCCTTTTTGTAACTCGGGTGCGATCAATGGTTTGCCGGTGTTGACCAATCGATAGATCCGCCCGTGTTCATGATCACGATTTGGGTCGCGTTGGGAATACTGCATGTGGCCAATCAAGGCGTTGCACCAATCGCCGAACCATAACGCTCCGTCAGGTCCGATTTGCGGGTCTACAGGCCGGAAGAATTTGTCCGAAGATGCCAGCAGGTCTTCGATCCTTTCGCCCGCATATCCCGCGGTCCCATCTTCGTCACCGAGTTTGAAACGCGGCATGCCGTGCATGTTAATCACGCAGGCGTAAGTGAATTGTCCCTGCATATCGTCAGGGAAGTGGCGGCTGTACAGAAAGTCGTTTCCGACGGCAGGACGCATGCCTTCGTTGTTGAAGACGGGGCGTAGCGTTCGTCGCGAGCTGACTGCATAGCCGGACAATGGGCTAGTCCAGTGCTGTTGGGCGTTTGTGCCGTCGCCAATGATACCCATGCCCCATTTGTCAAATACCATGCACCACGGGTTGCCATAGCCTGGTGTTCGGAAGTGTTTAAATCGCCAGCTCTTGGGGTCCAGGACGTATGCGCCGCTGGGGCCCTTGTTACGAAATGGTCCCCATGGCGTTTCGAGAGTCGTTGACATCGAGACGCCCTCAAGCATGTAGAGCAATCCGCCGTGGGACCACTCCCAAGCGCCCATGGCGTGGTGGGTATCGTCGGTCGCGATGCCATCGATAACCTGGGTCATCTCGTCGGCAGCGTCATCTCCGTCGGTATCCCGAAGGAAAATGATGCGTGGTTCATCAACCACCAAAACGCCATCTTCGTAAAACTCAAAGCCGGTTGGGCAAATCAACTTGTCATAAAACGTAATGCACTTGTCGGCTTTACCGTCTTTGTCTGTGTCTTCAAAGATCAACAGTTTGTCACCCGGTTTGGCGCTGCCGGGCAACCATTGCGGGTAGTTGATCATGCAAGAAACCCATAGACGCCCTTGGCTGTCGAACGTCATCTGGGTGGGATTGGCGAACTCCGGAAAATCAGCTTCGGACGCAAACAGCTGGACTTCGAAGCCCTCCGGCACATCCATCTGTGCAATGGACTCTTCAGGTGTCGGGTACGTTAGTGTCTTTGGTTCACGATTTTCTCGGAACGCATCATCACGCGTACCAAACATCGTTTCCGGGATGAACACTTCACCGGTCTTGGAGTCATCGGGCTGTTCAGGAACGGCGTTGCCCGCTGCTAGATCCCAAATGTACGCGTCGCGGACAGCGACCATCTTGCGAATCTTTTGGTATTCACCGGGAAAGGTCTCCGTGTCCCATGTCCGTCGCCCGCCGTAAACGTACCAACCGTTTAGCATTCGGTAGTCTTGCAGGTGTAGCCAGGATTTGTCATTTACCCACTGACGAATCCGCTCAAACTCGCTCGAATTCATCGATACCGGTTCAGCCTCTGGGAACAGCTGATTGTCAAGCAACTCGGCGGCCAAACGGTATCCGTTTTGATCCGCATGGATTCCGTTGACCGTGTGTTGTAGACCGGATTGAGCAGCGAAAGCCTCTTGTGAACGACTGAATAAGTCCACGTACGGCGCGTTGAGTTCGGCAGCCAGTTTTTCAATCGCGTCGCAGTACTTGGCGAGGATAGCGTTTCGATCTTTGCCATCGGGAAGCAACGGATCGTTCGCGTTCTCGACTGCCATGGGGCTGACCAACACGAATTTGGCCGGTCGGTCGGGTTTTGAATATTCGGCCGATTTCTTGTCGATCCACTGGCGATAGGAATCAACAAACGCGGAGATACTGTCGGCATCGTCACCAGCAAAATGTTCGTTGAACCCAAAGAAGCACACGAACGTCTCGGGGCCAAATTCGACGAGGGGGTCGTCGATCCGCGTGTAGTTGTCAGGCCGCTGCTGGTTCCCGACTTCGTCGGCGGGCCAACCAAAGTTACGAATCAGCAACTTTTTCTCGGGGAAACGCGTGTGCAGAATGGTTTCGAAATAGCCATACAGATTCATCCGCTCGGCAAGTGAGCTTCCCACGAATGCGATACGTTCGTTTTGGCGCAAATCCAAACTTGCCGCATTCTGCGGTGCTGCATCTTGATCGCGATAATCCCATTCTGGAGATCCTTTGGGATCCGGGGACGTGGTGGATTTTCCAAGATCGAAGTCTTCTGGCCTAAGGCCCAGGTCTTGCCAGTAGCCCTTCGTGCGAATGAACCCGTAGAAGCTCGGGTGGAAAGGATCAACGTATGCAACGTCAGCCTTCGCAGGGACTTCCCGCCCGGTTAAATGATAGGCTGCGTTTACGATCAATCGTCTGAGATCTTCATCACAGAAATCGACCGAAGCCCCTCCCGTGGTGCAAAATGCTGTACCGGTGCCGCTTCCGCCGGGCGTGTCGTACTCGTGCAGCCAAGCGAATGGCTGCATCGGATCGTTTAGGTCCCCGTCGACGTCGGGTGAGTCCGGCGCGAGCGATTCGGTCACGCTTGCTCTCAGGAGAATCTCGTCCGCGTCATTCAGGTGAATCACACCGTATACGTCGCTCGGACAAAAAATCTCTCCCACGCCACGAAGTATCGGATGGGCCTTGCCCGCATCAGTAGTATGGCTCCGCGCGCCTTGAACCTTATGCTTGCCGTGGTGGCTTACCCAGGTCTCTCCCATGACTTTGAGCCCAAAGTCATCATACGAAATACCGCCAAAGCTTCCCTTGCCGCGAAAAGCGTGAGTGGAAGTTCGAATTCCGATCAGCGGTTTGCCCGCTGCGAGGTAATCGGTGATCACTTTAGCGTCGGCAGCACTCGGCGTTCGAAATCGAGTACCAATGATGATCAAGTCGGCATCAGCCACTTCCGACAATCCGACCAATCCTTTTTGGTTGTTCGGATCGATCACACCGTCTTTGTCCAGAGCGAACAGCACGGTGCACTTGAAACCATGTTTCTGACTGAGGATCTTTCCCAGCATCGGCATCGATTCTTCAGTCCGATACTCCTCATCGCCGGAGATGAGAACGACGTGTTTGGCCGCATCACCACTTGGTGGAGTAAAAACCAAACGGTCTTTAGCCACCGAAGGGTCGCCCGTAGCAATGAAGAGGCATAGAGCCAGCCCAAACGTAGACAGTGAAATTAGGTTAGGAAGAGTTCTGAGACGATTCGTCATAGCAAGTTTCGGGAAGCAAAGGGTTCGGCACTTAGCAACCGGTGGTCGGTCCTGCGGAGTTAGCAGAATGACTGGAAAGTGCTGAGGTGGGAAATTGATGGTGTGGGGTTTGAAAAAGGTTGTCTGGGAACCACCACGATAACGCTGCTGGGGCAGCCAATGTGGAGCGATTTAGGTGCTGTGTTGGACATTACATCATACTCGATTCCCACCGGCATTTCACCAACAGGAGACGCTGGATTGGTTTAGGAGGTGCTTTGGGGAAACAACCACGCTTTCCCAACGACCGCTGCTTTCGTTGGGATTTCACGGATGACCTGGACGGCGTGAGCGAGAATCCGAGGCATCAACAAACGAATCGTTATGATCGAGTGTCAAAGCATTAGCGTTTGCTGCTAGATCCAAGACTGTAGAAGAGATCCGACGCCGCTGCTGAGTTGCCCACGTGAGAGTACTTGATCAAAGCCAGCCTCGCCGGCGGATTTGAGCTTGTTGCCATGAACGTGAGGTGCAAACGCAGCAAGTTTTGCGTTGACAAATTTCGTTCGTAAGCTGGCGTGTAGGTCGGATAGACTCTCGGTATTTACCGATGAGAGATCAACGATTACGCCCACAACTGTTTCGGCGGCTAAATCAACAATATTTTTTGAGTCGACGTTGAGACCAAGGGTAAATGGCAATTCATGTGCCTCAGCCGCTGACTTGACTACCGGTGCAAAAAACAGATCTTTGGAGATCAACACGATCAACGTAGTATTCCCGAGCAATTGGTTGTCAACTTGCTTCGTTGGATGTGGATAAAGTTTGCGTCTGTGGGCGATGACCGTTGCAAATAAATGCCGAGTGAACACGAGGTTGAGGCATGGCGGGGCGTTGTAGCGGAAGGCGTGTGATTCGTTCGCCGTCACTGAGCGGGCGATGGCTGACTAGAGCGGCACGACTTCTTCTGGCTCGGAGGAATCCCCCTCATCCTTGGGATCCACTTTCGCATCGGAAGTTTCGCGCGACTCAGGCGTGTGTTCCTCGTTTGGTTCGTTCTCGTTTGGCGATTGACGATACAGGATCCACCATGCAGCTCCAGCTGCCGAGCCGCCTGCCAACGCAAGCGGCCAGAACGTGCCTGGTACGCCGTCTACGCGTGCAACATCAACCAATAGGCCCAGGAGCGGGCCGAGCACCAAAGTCACCAACCGTTGTGCCTGGCTTTCGAGCGAGAGAATGGTCGCGCTCTTGCCAGACTTTGAATAGCGGTCGATCCTGGTTATCAAGACGGGCCGCCACAAGTTCTGCAGCACCGCCAGGGCGACGAATATCAAAACGACGATGGACTGAAGGCCGACCAAGTCAAATAGCAGCATGGCCCCAAAAAGACCAGCGTTGATTTGCCACAGTAGCTCTGACGCAGAACGTACTGAACCACGTCGATCTACAAGCTGATGTGAATATCGGCTTGCAAATCCGCTCGCCAGGAACAGCAGGGTGTAAACAAATCCCACCGCCACGACTGCCCAGGTATCGATTGTTGGACCATCGCGCGCAACGAGTTCATCGTCTGTGGCCGCTACCCCCAAAATGCTAGCCGTGAATACCAGCATCATTGCAGGCTGAATGTAGTCTTTGATCGTTGCGAAAACCCCGTCCCAAGCCATCGACTCAGCGAGCGTCTCTCGAAGGGATTTTTTCTGCGTTGTGTTTTCGATCGTCGTTTTGAGTTTCCGACCAAGTGACTTGATCGTCCGTCCCAGGTTTTCCCCATAGACTAAACCGTCGAGTTCCGCTGGGTAACCAATCAGATTCACTAGATTGAAAATGTAAGGAATCGTTGCAAGCAAAAAGACGGTTCGGAAATCATCGGTAAGAATAACCAAGATTGAGGCGACAACTGCGCTAGCCGCAGAACCAAACTTGCTCCATGAACGAGTGAGGCCATAGACACGCGTCCGTTCTTCTTCCTCGCCGCGCAGCTTTAGCCACTCAAAAATCATTGCTTTGTGAGTGCCGGTTCGCAGTGCATCGCCAATTCCATAAAGCAGCATGGCCAAGAACAGGAACGCGACGTTAGGAGCCAACGCAAAGATCGAAAAACTGAGGATGTAGGACACCAATGAGGTAATCATCGTTACCCGGCGGCCGTAGCTATCGGCGATAGCCCCCGATGGTATCTCGAGCAAGTTAATGACGATCGAGCGGAAGGCGTACAGGACGCCGACCATGAAGAAACTCAGGCCCTGCGATAGCAGTGCGAGCATAAAGAACGGTTCGAAATACCGCTGATTCTTCAGAAATCCATAAAGACTGAAGCGGAAAATCATCGTCGGGCGAACCGTTGGTGGCGAAAACTCACATTATGACCCAGCGAATCACGGCCGCCAGCCCCCCGACGGATAGTTGTCGTGGGAGTGGAATTCAATGTCGTGCCGAGTTCAGAGTGTGAAGTCGGAACTGTCTAGGCCAGATGGACTCGGGGCGAGGCCGATAACAAGTTTGCTAGGGGATTATTTCCGCTTGTACGACGGATGTTTGTCGCTTACTCATACGACTTACCAGAAAGTAAGCACCGGCCGCTGCGGCAAGCAGACAAATGCCCAGAAGTGGCCGTACAGCAACCCACGAAATCCCAATCGTTGTCAACGAAACGAGTAATGCGAGCAGTAATGCGACTACAAAAGTCAGCGCTCCCGTGAGCTGCTCCGCAAAGGGGATAAAGCTGACCAGTGCACTGAGAGGTCTCAGGCACAATGCAAAACCACCCACACAGATAGCAAGTCCGAAGAACCTCAGGACCCAAGCCATAACGTTATTCTCAGACTGCAGGTTTCGCATCACGTCATCGGCCGACAGATCCCCGGTATACAACGTATGAATGATTTCACCGTTGGAAGTTTCGAAGGGTCCAAATCGGTCGCCACGTAGTTGTGCTGCAACGCTGACTGTAGTTGGTGGAACAGCTTGAAAACCAATCCTTAGATCCCCAATCTGGGGCCGCTCTGGTTCCGGCACGCCTTTAACACCAATGAATAGCTCGTTGTTTTTAAAGAGATAGCGTTCTCGCTGCTCGGCGGTAAGGTTTTCAATGATGGCGGCTTCCGGGAGATCGACGGGCTGCCAGTTCTGGATGCGATCGGTCAATTTTTCGTCAAGCTGATACACACCGATGCGAACTTCTGTTGCCGTCGACGAACGTTTGAGATACGGCATGTTAGGGTTTTCGTGCCCGGTCGCCTGGTGGAAACGGCTGCTATCAACGGGGTGATCCACCCAAGCTAATTTGTATTCGTATTCGTTGTTGTTTTCACTGTTGCGTTTTTCATCTTCGATCCACTGAAACATCATGACGTTCCTAGCCAGATGTATGGCGTTTTCGCTCACGAAAAAATCTTCGTCAACCAGCGTTTCTTCGGTTTCGGCCAAGCCACTGATGTGCACAAGTTTCTGGTTGTGCTGGGCTGAGATGACGTCAGGATTTGGCAGGGTCTCAATTAATCCCTTGGCCTCCGCGATACCTTTGGTGCGGTGCACCGTTCTGTATTCGTTCCAGGCATGAAGCAGCACGGAGCCGGGAATCATGAGGAAACCGACGAACATTCCAGAGATGGAGTTTTTGACGCGCTTAAAGTACCCGAACATGGTCATCCTAGCGTGTTTTGTTGGTTGATGTGAACTCCAGCGTGAGAGTCGGGCTCCCGTGCCCACCTGAAACGCGCCGAAGTATTTTCGCGGCTCCCAGCTGGTGCTTGCCTTAATCGCGGTCGGGCCTGCAGCTGGGTGAGCGGACATTACTCGTACAACAAGTAGCTCTGCCGTCGACGCAGAAACCCTTTTACGTCGCGTTGTGACTTCTCAAGTGTGTCAGCAATCGGCTCATTGGAGCGAATACTATCTACAACGACTGCGTTGCCTAGCAGACGCCCAAGTTGCTTAGTATCCCATTCGGTGGGGTAAAGAACGCGCAGGGCTGCAGCAATTTCTAAACCAACGCGAACCGAATCCAAGTTGGCACGCTGGGTGATCGCAATGTTGATTCCTTCGCAGGGCTCATCAGCAAACTTACTCGACGTCGGAGTGAATCGGATCGGTACAAAGGTCACACCTGGGATTTCTCGAGCGTTGAGATTCATCGCCAGCTGTTGACCGTCAATCCAGGGAGCACCAAGTACTTCGAAGGGGGTGTCCGTTCCGCGGCCGACGGAGAGGTTTGTCGTCTCCAGCAGTCCAATACCTGGGTAGAGGAACGCTTGCGTCAAGCTTCGCATGTTGGGGGAGGGATTGATCCACGTCAAGTTCGTTTGATCCCAACTCAGTTCGCGAAGCCAGCCTTGGCAGCGGACGATTTCGAGTTCGAGATCTAGCTCCAGTTCCGCTTTCAGCATTGTTGCAATTTCGCCGGTTGTCATGCCGTGCTGTACCGGAAGAGTGTGGAAGCCGACGAAGGACTCGCTGCCGGGATCAAGCATGGGGCCCGATACAACCAATCCACCAAGGGGGTTGGGCCGATCGAGAACGACGAATCGTACCTTCGACTCTGCAGCCGCCTTCATCGCTTCACCCATCGTCGAAATATAGGTGTAGAACCGCGCACCGATATCTTGGATATCGAAGACCAGAGTATCCAGTCCGTCTAGCATTTCCGGCGTAGGGCGCCTCGTTTTGCCGTAAAGACTGTATACCTTCAACCCGGTAGCCGAATCGACATCATCATCAATGTTGGAAGTATCGAGCTTTCCAGCGAAGCCATGTTCGGGACTGAACAGAGCGACCAAGTCGACATTCGGTGCATCGCGTAGCAAGACAGCGGTGTTGCGTCCGGAACGATCGACTCCCGTATGGTTGGTGATCAATCCAACTTGTTTCCCCGAAAGCACCGCGAAGCCGTCTTCGGCCAGAGAATCGATACCTGTCTTGACGAGGGTTTGCGATTTCTTTGGGCCAGCGTAAATACTGCTCACGACTCGATTGAGAAGCTCACCGGCCAAGTAGTTGACGCTTCCGTTGCCCGTTGGGTGTACGCGATTGCTAAGGAAGATGAAGAATAGATCTTTACTTGGGTCAACCCACAGGAC
>DNPC01000126.1 GCA_003501565.1 Planctomycetaceae bacterium
GCAAACGGAGATAACAGACGACCTGGAAGAGTTCCTTGCAACCCTTGATATGTTTTACTTGGGGACAGCCAACTCGGCAGGCCAGCCGTACATTCAGTATCGCGGTGGAACGCCAGGCTTTCTCAAAGCCCTCGATCCCAGAACACTCGGATTTGCAGATTTTGGCGGTAATCGGCAATACATTACCTTGGGAAACTTGTCAGAGAATTCTACGGCTTTCATTTTCCTGATGGACTATGCCAATAGACGCAGAGTCAAGATCTGGGGAAATGCAAAGGTAGTTGAAGATGATTCATTCTTGCTTGAGAAACTCACGGACGCTTCCTACCAAGGTAAACCTGAGCGCGTGATCTTGTTTGAAATCGATGCCTGGGACATCAATTGCCCACAACATATCCACCGAAGATTCTCCGAGAGCCAAGTGGCACCCAGGATTGAACAGTTGCAATCAAAAATCCACGAATTGGAACGTGAGCTATCCGAGTTGAAATCAAACAGCAATTGAACTTGGCAGACTCAAACTGCTGCATAGGGCTCGTAGCGTTCAGTCCTAGTAGAAAAGAAGCCCAGTGACACCCGCGTTGAAAGCTTCTTCGCCGTGTTGATGCCCAAGTTCGCAGGGGCTCAAAACGCGAACGAAGCGAGTAGCTTGCTTAAACTGACATGATCCCCAACAATACGATCGGAGGGTAGGGGACTCAACAACACAAATAGATGCTCTAGGAATTGCTGATGTTCAAGCGACTCTACCCAATCACTCTGACTGTCTGTTTCTTGACCGCTTTGCCCGGAACTTTAGCCGCACAAACACCACTCCCAAACCAGGATTCACTTCCATCTACCGAAAGTCCGTTCGCCAAATCGAATCTCCACGTCTGGGCATTCGAGGAATACGATGCGGTTGAACGCACCGCCGTTGAACGAGCAAGGCTACTAAAGGAGCTTGGGCTCACGAAGGCAGGTTATATTTGCCGCAATCCCCAAAGGGCCGCTGAATTTGAGGAATACCTAACGGCCTACAAGCGGGCAGGCATCGAGTTGATCGCGGTTTGGACGCCCGTTCATACGGGCACCCCGCTCAAGGAACCGCAGATCAAAGTTTTCCTCGACGTGGTTGATCGGCACAAACTCCGGGTTCAATGGTGGCTTACCTTGGAGGAGGATTTCGACGCGCTGGCCGAGAACATCCGTATTGATCATGCAGTGAGCCGACTGCGCCCGCTCGTGATCGAGGCGAACAACCGGAAGTGTCGACTGGTTGTTTACGGGCATGGCACCACACGATGGTTCACCCAGTGCGAAAACCAGATTGCGATTGTCGAAAAACTACAGACGACGATGCCGAAGGCTTCGCTTGGCATCGTCTACAACTTTCATCAGTCGCATGCCCAAATGGCCCGATTCAACTCAGTATTTCCACGGCTCAGTCCGCACCTTGTTGCGCTCAATCTAAACGGCATGCATTCCGATGGACCGCGCATTGAAACGATTGGAAAAGGAGACGGCGAAAGAGATATGATCGAGACGGTCTTCAAATCCAGATGGCAAGGACCTGTAGGGATTCTCCATCATCAGCGGACGAAAGATGCGGGGAAGACGTTACGAGCAAATCTTGATGGTTTGCAGTCAGTTTTAAAAGAGCTCGGCGACGTTTCCGCTCTCTCCACTAATTGACGAAACCGCCCGCATACGCCGCAGCACTTCAAGAAGAAACCGTTCGCTGCAAATAATCGCAAGGGATCTAGGTCTACTTCCCAGCCTCTTTGGGAAGATTCCCAGCAATCAATCCACACCGCGCCGCACCGGAGCCAACTATCGTGTCCTCCTTGAGGGCCGTTGGGGCATTAATTCCGAATCTAAAATGCCCCACTTTGTTGGGCCAAGTCTAAAGAGCGTGGATTGAGCACGATCGCCTTCAGGCGGTCACAGGTTATCCGAAATTGCGGCCCCGCTATCGGCGAACCTTGCTCACCGTCGGCCCATGAACATCGAAGCCGCTAAGGATTGTGCCTGAGAAGCAGGCGCAACGGGCAATTCGACTTTTTTAAGATCTTGCTTAACGGCGCGCCGTATAATAAGCGGAAAGACGACGCGCAGTACAATACGGTAAAAGACGGCGCGATGTGCATAAACTCGTTATCCTGCTCGGTTTCATGATGATGCGCGAAACACCAAATGATTATTTTCGTCGAATGATCCTGGCAGTTGCGCAGGCGAATCCGACAATACTTGACGGTGAGCTCAAAACACTTGCCGAACAGTTCCGCGCCGCCTTTTTGCGCTATGGTTCTCAAACGGACGACAACACTAGTTGCATGGACGCAATATCGGTTGGAAGAACAAATGACGGAACCAGCGCTAAACGCCGAAAAATTGGTTATACCTTCGAGAATCTTGATGCAAACGTGGCGGACATACTGCATTCCGCAGAAGGGTGTCAAATCCCTGAACAAGTTGAACGTGACTACCCTGATATTACCCAGCACCAGTGGGACGCAGCGCTCAGGTTGGCTACGGTTTTCTTCGTTGCACTAGAGGGCGTGGCTCCTCTTGGAGAGGCGGACGCAGGACAACAAATCGCTTAACTAGACTCGGCGATCTGGTCAGCTGGTTCGTGATGTTGTAAAGGGCTTGTGATCAGACAGTTCTCGCAGCAAACAATAGTCACTCCGACGAATGTTCCGGTTTCAAACGACGATGCAACTGAGCGAGACCCGATCTGGGTATTGATCGCCAATATGATTCCTGAGCGCTTATGGAAAGATCCCAACAGGGGTAATGGCTGTAGAGGAACGTGGAAAATGATGATGAATCTGGAGCATTTCTGGTCCATCATTGAAACGTCGCGAGACGGTTTGGACTCGGCGCTCAGCAGCGGCAACATGTCCAAGCAGGTTGAACGACTCAAGTCTATTCTTGCTGCGCTTGCCCCTCATGAGATTGGTGCATTTTCCAATCGATTCTTGCAATTGTTTCATAAAGCATATGATTGGGATCTGTGGGCCGCTGGCTTCATCATTGGCGGAGGTTGCAGCGACGACAGCTTTATGGATTTCCGGTACTGGTTAATTTCAATGGGGCGTTCTGTATACGACGATGCACTCAACAATGTCGAATCTCTAGCAAATGTCGCATTCAGGCCCGACGTTGAATGCCCGGAATTCGAGGAATTTGGCTACGTAGCGGACGGGGTGATGCAGCAGTTGGGTATATCCGAAGAAGATGCTGGCATTATGGAATTCGAGCATCCCGATGAACCAACTGGTGAAAAATGGAAAGAAGAGGACTTGGCCATGCGATTTCCAAAGCTGACTTCTGCCGAAGCTCAGTTCGGGGCATAACCAATACGGCGACTCGCTGATCGCCGCCGGTAGCCACTAAAAGAGACCTTCGATGCAGCCTTGGCGCCTTTTCTTCAAGGAGTATTCCCAACCCCGTAGGAAACAACCGACCTAGTGGACAAACTTTGCATATGGTCGGATCGGAGCGGGGGAGGCTGTTTTCTGACAAGTCCATCGTCGAGACCGCGTCGAGCGCGCGCACATTATTGGCGACTTTTTTGGCGTGGGGGGGGGTATCCGCTTGGCCGGTCACACTCTTTTTCGAAGACCGGCCAAGAACCCTAATTCATACGCGCGTTTGGTGGCAGCCTTCCTTCAATTACCCTACCGTGAACATTGGCCTCCAGAATTCTGGGATCGTAATTTGCCGTGTGATTACCTGACTTTTCCACGCAAAGACGAACGCGCAACAGTAGACCTCAAAATACCCGATGGAATGGTTGCCACAGGGATGCGATACTACAACATTGACGACTAATCACGCTGATCGATGCATAGCAACATGATGCACTTCTTCCGGCTTGCGAGTGCTTCTGGAATGGATGATCGATCGTCCGGATTATGTGATCATCTACGTTCGCCTACTCCAGAAATGTTCAATGATCCTACTGGTCTTTTCGGCGATTGGGTTCTTACAGCTTGTGAGCGCGGTTGGCCTCATTGCGCTAGCTATCGCTGCTCCAATCTGGCAGACGCGTGAAGAATCGCTCGCAAATCTGGCTAATGCCCTAGCGGTTATCATTGCATGCACTTCCGCTGCCGTGCTCTCTGCCTATTTGGCCGAATATCTGATAGCGTTCTTCAGCAAAAACCCGTACGAGTATCAAGCGGTCCATTTCAGACAGACCGGAGATTCGGCGTATTACTATTGGATTCCGTTGGTCACCGCAGGATTCCTTCCTCAACTGTTTTGGTTCGAACGAATTCGGAGATCAATGGTCTTTACGCTTCCGATTTCCGCCATGCTTGTAGTGGCGGTAATAACAGTAAACCCGACGACTCGGCTTCGCCGAAGTTCTGTCGCCTACCTAAGTGAATATCAAGCCAACGCCAGAGACGATTTGGAAGCGACCTGCGTATTTGCTGTATATCCAAGATCCGTTGGGCCGAATACTGTCATCTTCGAGGCGCCTGATGAGTACATTGATAAAATTCGTTTGCGTCTGTCTGAAGCAGGGCTAGCGTTAGTCGACGTCCATACTGCTGCAAACGGCGACAGCACTAAGCGATAATCGCGGAGCAGGCTAGAGCACAAGATTCATGTGAGTTGTATCTGAAATGGCCAATCGCAATATTGACGAGATCTTGAATGAAGCTGCGGTTACTATTCAGCACATACATCGTCGACCCACACTGTACATCGGCTCAGAAAACGTTGAGTACGCCGCAGAGATGTTTGACGGCATGACATGGCTTGCCCATCATTTTTGGGCAATGATACAGAATCGAGACGAGGAGTTTCGTGACATCCATTCTGCTACGCGAGCTTTGCATCAATGCAGCTCGCAGGGATTTGCCGACGCCTTTAGACGACATAATCCCAATGCTGATCCACGTACCGTTTTTGAGCATGTGCGACGTTGCTGGTCGCAAATCGACGCAGAACTGGGTATTGATCTCCAAGAAACCCTAGAGGAAACATAGAAGTGACAATCGACGAACCAAGGTTGCGAACCAATGTGGAAATGCGATTTTCTTCTCTACTGATAATTGTTCTTGCTTCTGGATGCTCGCTACAAAGCGAAAAGAGTATCGACGATATCCCAGCAACCGTGACCGCACATGTAATGGACGACGCCTCGTATTGGGCGCTCCGTAAGCCATTCGACCAATACCTGCCTGATTCTGTGCCGGAGGCGGAAGTCGAAGCAGAACTTGATGTAATGCAGAAACGATTTCGAGCAGCGATGTCACAGCTTGGGGCCGAAGGAGACGACTGGGAACTGCCCGGACACTATCAGCACGTTCGTGTGTTCTACGCGTATTTGTATTCACGAAGTCTCTACACGCCGAAATTCGCTAAGATTGTTCAGGATACAATGCAGGGCTTCGATGATCGATGGATCGGTGAATTTGAGTGCTATGAAGTGCCAGGCTGCGATGATCGTGGATTCACTCAACCTGTTTACTTGAATGGAAAGCTTGTATTTACGACTGACGACAATATTGACGAGCTGATTCCAGCCCTGGGGCTGCACCAAGAGGATGTGGAACCATGACATACCCACGTCGCGTTAGTACATCGACTTTGCAAAAAAATGTATCACTCAGGCGACTGCGTGATGTCCGCCGTTCTCCCACTCAGACCCTCAGCGTCAATATGAATCGCATTGCTAGAGTCGGTATCGAATGAACAACCTCGACCTAAACTCTGAGCGAACGCTGACGCTCAAACTTGGCCACGCGTTCCTGGCCTGGTACGTGCTCTTAGAACTGACCGGCCAAACGGATTTCAAATCTGTATTCAACGCGGTCGAGCAAAAAGCAGTTTGGGCACTAGAGGATCACTTAGAGCGTATGCTGGAGTCTGAAGGATTGTTGTATTCCGAAATGGAATTCAGCCAAATACAGAAAGACCTCGAAGAATTTGTCGAATCTCATATCGATGCGGACTTCGCGTGATGGGATACTCGTAAACACAATGCCGCCACTCAACTCCTCAGACAATTAGGCGGGAGAATCGCAATCCAATGCCCAGATCGACCAACGAACGCACACTCACTGAGAGGCGGGCGTTGGAACACGGACGCTTATAGTTTCGATCGGTCCGTGTACATAGTCATGACGTGCACCGGAGTCGTGCTGGCGTGTCGAGTTTGCTAAGCAGCCACTTTTCGAGACGACGTGATTGCCCCGCTGTTACCCGAATTATGTTGCCTCATGAACCTGCAGAACCCCTTCCAAACGCCGACCAACGAACCAATGACGGTCGAAAAGCCGATTGACGGCTTGATGACAGTTTGGATCCTGCTCTTCGCGGGCCCGGGAATGCTCGGCACTTGGTTTGGATTGATCTACGCCCTTTATGGCTGGCAGTCCCTCGGATGGCCTGGCTACGCGGCTAGTGCTCTGGCATGCTTTACGGCTCTTGCATTCGGCTTGGCAATCCGTA
>DNPC01000866.1 GCA_003501565.1 Planctomycetaceae bacterium
ATCAACGCCTTGAACACCAAGTCTGAATCGCAAGCGTCTTTTGAAGAGGGTGACAATGCTCTCGACACCAACGGCGATGGCCACATTTCCCCCATCGACGCGTTGCTCGTGATCAACAAACTGAACGCTGACAGTTCAGCGTCTGCAACCAACGGCGAAGCCACCTCAATCGTTGACGGTTACTTCGCAGATCTTGAAGATGAAAAAGATGACAACGGTCTCCTTGAGATTGAAGGTCTAATCTAGAGTCTTGAAGTTGCGCATTCCGTTTCGGGGCAACGCCCTGTTCGTTTGCATAGCGTAGCCCAATTGCACAGCCGAGCCCAATTGCCCAGGCCAATTTCATAATACAGTCCAGCGGGCTGGATTCGCGATCGGACCTTCGGCCCTAACGGGTTTTGAACGGCCTACCCAGCCCGTTGGACTGGGCTAGATAAACGCCTGGGCCGTTGGCCCGATTGACCTGTAAAACGCAACTCTGCGTTCATCAGCATTCTGCAAATTATTCCTCAATTCGCTGAGGCACATTTGCACTCGTTCTCGCCATAGTTAGTAGCGGGGCGTTCAAGCTTTGCTGCAGCATTTTTCCCTTACGTTTCCTGAGCGAACCGGTGGGGGAGACCATTCCCCCAGCTGTTTAGATGAAGTGCGGTGCGTTGCAGAAAGAGGCAACGAAATTCTAAGCGACAGTGCGCTGGTAGCCTCGGAAAAGACAAGACTAGCTCACGACGCGAACGATGGCCCGATAGTTAGCTCCGAACAAATTTCGAAAAACTGCCGCGCACCCTGGACGTTTGCGGGGAAAAATTCGCATTGTATTCGTAGGGTCAAGTCGCGCGAGCTGTGCGGCTGCTCCTTGTTCATCTTTCCCTCCGATAACCACACAAACTTCCAATTCAAAGTTTTCAAACGAAGAATGACAATGAAACAGATCCTCGCCCGATTGCGTTCTTTGACCGCCCGCAGAAAACAAGACAGTCGTCGGTTACTACGACGGCAGCTTACCAAGTCCTTCGAAAACCTTGAGCACCGGAGAGTGCTCGCCGCCGGCGTTCTTGATCCCAGTTTTGGTGAAGCAGGAATCGTCACGACGGATATAGGAGCGGTCGTTTCAAGTGACGACAATGCGGAGACCGTTTCGATTCAACAACCCGATGGCAAAGTGCTTGTCGCAGGACGAGTCTACTCTCGTTCTCACGGTAGTGGATTCGCAGTGACACGATATAACGGCGACGGCAGTCTGGATGAAGATTTTGGCGACTCGGGAACGAGTTTTCAGACCGGCCGGAACATTAGCACCGTCTATGGAATGGACCTACAGAGCGACGGGCGAATCGTTGTAGCAGGAAATAACCGGATAGTGAGACTGGATGCTGAAGGAGACCTCGATAATAGTTTTGGGACGAATGGGATCCTTGTTACATCCACGACAATTCAAGACATCAAAGTTGTCACTAACAATCAAATCGTTATTGGGGGATACCTATACGTCGATTCGGAGGCAAGAAGTGAATTCGCCGTTGCCAAATATGAGTCAGACGGAAGTGAACTCAACACAACTTTCGGTGAGCAGGGAATTACAGCTTTTGGATTCGGAAACAACCATGATGATTACGGCCGCGATCTAGAAATTGCGAGTGATGGGAGTATTTTCGTCGCCGGTTCAACGTACGACCGCACAAACTCGTCACTGAGTACCAATGGTGATTTTGCTGCGATCAAGCTTGACTCTGATGGCAATGTTGTTTGGTCATTTCGCCATGACGGTGGAGAACGTTCTGAACAAGCCTATGCATCTGCGATTGACAGTGAAAACAGATTGCTATTAGCGGGGTATAGCGGCAGTAACAGTTTTAGCACGTTGCGAGTGACCTCAACAGGCAATCTAGATCTCGCCTTTGGCGGAGGAATTGTGGAAACCAATTTCTCAGGTGGCTCATCGTACGCGAACTCGGTGGTCACCGATTCGAGTGGCAGTGTTTTTGTTAGCGGATACGCTTATCAGCAATCCACAGATTATGATTTTGCGGTCGTGAAGTTCCTTGAAGATGGATCCTTAGACGCGGATTTTGGTGAATCTGGAACAGCAAGGATTGATATCTTTGGCGATTACGACTACGCCCGCGACATTGCGTTGCAGGACGACGGAAGAATTGTCATTGCAGGGACCGCCTATAACCCGAAGGGTATTCGGTACCGTGGGGATTTTGCAACGGTACGTCTGATGCCATCGGGGGAACTAGACAACTCCTTTGGGGACTCAGGAATCGTTACAACTGACATCAAACCCACCCCACCAAGCGATGACTTTGGAGAAGCGATTTCCACTCAACAGCCGGACGGGAAGCTCTTAGTTGCGGGACGCGTGTATGCAGACGGAACCTCTGGTTTTGCGATAACCCGTCACCTAGCGGATGGCAGCATCGACGAGACTTTTGGCGTGGAAGGCAAGGCGTTTTTCAATGTGCTTGGCATTGATAACGTTGAGGGATTGGCGTTGCAAAGCGATGGTAAAATCCTGGTCGCTGGCTACCACCATATTGCACGGCTTACACCGGATGGGGCGTCCGACGCTGAATTTGGAATTGAAGGCATACTCAACACCCAATTCACAATCCAAGACCTCACCGTCACGGCCAATAACAAAATCGTTATTGGCGGGAACAGTTACATCGACTCAGTCTCGCGCAATGATCTCTATGTAGCTCAGTACCTGGCGGACGGCAGTGGACTCGACACAGCCTTCGGCGTCGATGGAGTTAGAACCTTCGAATTCGCAAGCAATCATGAGGATTACGGCCGCGATCTTGCCATCGGTAGCGATGGCAGCATATTTCTGGGTGGCTCGACCCGCGATCGCAGCAATACAAGAGCGAGCACCTACGGAGACTATGCTGCAATCAAATTGGACTCGGCAGGTCAAGTAGTTTGGGCCTATCGTGGCGACGGCGGCCAGCGGTACGAAGATATCCAGTCAGTCGATGTCGACAGTGAGAATCGTCTCGTCATGGCAACCTCGAGCAACACAAATGACTTTCAAGTCATGCGTCTCACAGCGAATGGCGATCTCGATACTACTTTTGGATCCGGACTTGCAAGTGCTGATTTTGCCAGCGAGGACTACTCAACAGCCGATTACGTATCATCTGTCATCGTAGACTCCGAGAACAACGTCTTCGTCGCAGGGAGTTCCAACCAGCAAACCACCAGCAATGATTTTGCAGTCGCAAAGTTTCTGGTCGACGGAACGCTAGACCAAAATTTCAATGGAAATGGCAAGCAGACGATCGACTTCGCTGGCGGTAGCGAAACACTCAATGGCATTTTAGTGCAGGCAGATGGAAGTATCGTGCTAGCTGGGACGGCCTATAACACGAACAACAGAAGCTACGATTTCGCGTTAGCCCGGCTGACAGGGACTGGCGATTTGGATGCGGCTTTTGACCAAGACGGGACACTCCTGCAGGATATACGACCGAATTTCTCACCGCCAACCAACGATGTTGGCGAAGCGATATCGCTCCAACAACCAGACGGAAAAATATTGGTCGCGGGGCGAGTCTATGGTAGATACGTTTCTGGATTCGCCGTGACACGCTACCACGGCGACGGCACCTTGGACGAGAGCTTTGGGGACGCAGGAAAAGCTTATTTCGACGGGAATCTCATCTCAAGTGTTTCCGGTATGGACCTGCAAAGTGACGGGAAAATCGTTGTCGCAGGCTTTTCTCGGATCGCCAGAATTGACACTGACGGCAGTCTGGACACATCATTTGGAAGCAACGGGTACGTATATTCTCCCGCAACCATTCAAGGAATCAAAATTGTCGCTGACAATAAGATCATCGTCGGCGGTAATCGGTACATCGACTCTACTTCCAGATCCGACTTTGTTGTTACTCGATATTTGTCGGACGGAAGCGACCTAGACACAACGTTCGGCGACCAGGGAGTCGCGACGTTTGGGTTTGCCGATAACCACGACGAAAACGCTTACGACCTGGCCATCGGAAACGATGGAAGCATCTTCCTTGGGGGGCAGGTATACGACCGTTCCGATAGTTCCGCAACTACCTATGGCGATTTCGCGGCGATCAAGCTGACGGCGGATGGTTCTGTCGTATGGTCCTTTCGGCATGACGGCGGAGAACGATATGAGAGAATTGAAGCCATTGACGCGGACAACCAAAATCGCTTGTTGCTCGCCGGAGACGGCCGCAATAATGATTTCAATGTTATGCGACTGACGGAGGAGGGTGATCTCGATCTCTCATTCGGCGGCGGCGTCGTCGTAACAGATTTTGCCGGTGACAACGACATCGCGCAAACGGTGCTGGTGGATTCGACTGGCCAAGTGTTGGTAGGTGGCTCCTCCGCTAATACTAGTACTCGCATGGATTTTGCGCTTGCGAAATTCCTGTCCGACGGCACGCTGGATTCTAACTTTGGTGATTCTGGTCAAGTAACCGTCGATATATCTGGCAGCAACGATTATGTCCGCGGAATTGCTGAGCAGGCAGATGGGAAAATCGTAATTGCCGGCTACGCCGAAGACCCAAATGCGACTTCCTACAGAAATGACATTGCGCTAACCAGGTTGCTCATTAACAACGTACCAGTTGCCTCAGACGTTAACGTTTCAACTGATGAAGACTCATCCGTTGCTTCTGTGTCGCTGACATTTACCGATGCAGATCTCGGCGACACACACACCTTTGAATTCGATACATCCGAAACTCTGGGACTCGTTATCAACAACGGTGACGGAACGTTCAACTACGATCCCAACGGGCAATATGAATGGCTGCCCGTTGGTGAAACGGCCGCCGATACGTTTAGTTACACCGTTGCCGACAACGAGGGAGCCTCTTCGACAGCTACGGTGACGGTCACAATCGTGGGAACGAATGACAGTCCAACGGCTTCGCTGGGCGTTGCCAACGTTCAGCAGGCTCGTGATTCTGCCCAAGTCGTATTTGAATTAGGCGATGCCGCTGATATCGATTCGGAGTCGCTCCGATACAGTTTTGCACTGTCTACCGATGCCCTGGCTAGCGACTTTGAATCTGCGAATGAGCTGGCGGTCGCCGAGTTTTCCTTCGAGGCAGGTTTCACAGGAACGGTCTATGGGGCCGTGATCGATCAAGATAATGGTCGGAATGTGTACGCACTCAATGTCATCGTTGGAACACGCGATGCCGATACGTTAACCGGAACATCCAGCAATGATCTGATTATCGGCCTTGGGAAAAACGACACCATCAACGCGGCGAATGGCAGTGACTTCGTCTTCGGCGGAGGCGGAGACGATACCATTGACGGTGGTAAGCATCGAGACTTTATCGATGCTGGCGATGGCAATGATGTCATCCAAGTTCGGGACAACTGGGCCGAGTTCGACACGCTGGCCGGGGGTGGCGGTTTTGACACAGTCGTGAACACCGATGCGAGTCGTGACATCCGTTTCAATCAGTTTCTCTCGACTGGTAACGACTGGGATCTAGAAAAGCTGGACGCCAAAGGCCGCAAGGTACTTAGTAACAGCGGACCGAACACACTCGACTTCCGTGATGTGCAGATGGTCGGTGTTGCCGGTGTCTATGCTCAAGGTGGCAACGATACTGTGCTTGCTTCTGAC